>CAZTGJ010000111.1:0-5505 GCA_964613025.1 uncultured Thermoplasmata archaeon
GTTTTCTGTTAGCCGGTGCCGCCGCTGCCACTTCCGCCTCCCCTTTGGGCAACAGAACCGTGGTCCGTTTGCCTTCCCCCCCTCCCCCCACTTTGGTTTATCGCAAGTGATAGTGTGCCATTCGTACTCCCTGTGTTCGCCTTGGTCCAAATCAATGGTTCATCACCCCTGGCTCAGCATCAAAGATTTGTCCAACCTCCATCAGCCTCCAAGGGCAAATATAAAAACCGGGAAGGGAAATCCCACTGCATGGATCCCGACACCGAGGGGTTATCAAAGGTCATCTCCCGCTATGGGGGTATCGACCAGGATCGGATGCTCACATGGAAAAAAGAACAGCGTGAGAAAACAAAGAAATTTCTCCGAACGAACCGATCCAATAAAATCTACAAGGAGATCATCTCACTCATCCAGCGATTCGCTGCCACATCCTGGGCAGGGGAACGTCTTTCTCTTCTCTCACCCGCCCAGAACATGGAGGAACTGGCAGGAACCCGGGCATTGGTGGAAGGATCCATAGAAACCCTCAGGAGCATTGACCAGGACCGCCTGAAATCCATCACCTCCCTGCTCAGGAAGATCGAGATCCCTGAGGAACCCATACCGAAATATGACGGTGCCACGGGGATCCTTGCAGAGAACGATGAGATCTATAATCATCTTATCGAGAACAGATTGAACCGATGGTGTCCTGTCTATACCCCCTTATCACTCCAACCGGATTCGGACCTCATCCTCTACGTGTACGAGATCGGGAATCTCGATATCGACGGGGACAACGTCATCATGATTCCCATGGATACCCCGAAAGAATCGATCATCCCTTCATCGACACTGAACTTCTATCATCACAATAGTGAGATCCTCAGGGCAGCATGTGAGATCCAGCTTCTCCGGGGTAAGGATACCTGTCTCGGCAGGGTTCTCGAACTTCTGGAATTCGAACAGTCGGCCACACCGGTTAATCTGCAGGATATCGGGAGCCAATCCCTGGAGATCGCGAACACTCACTTCAGTGAGGCGGTGAAAGGAGTACAACTCGAGGGGGGCGCCATCCTGGAGATGCTTGGTTCCGGGACTCCGGAGGCCATTAAAACACGGCTGAACGAGGCCGAACGAGCAGGGGTCGGACATTTCCACAATGCAACCGGATTTCACCTCATCCTGAACACGTCGGTCTTCCCTTTCTCCCTTGACATGGAGGAGCTTGAGAAAACGGTGGTTCGGCAGAGGTCGGTCATAAAGAAGAGGGAGTTCGAGGAATGGGCCAGGCGAGCGAAGGAACTTGCAGGACTGAAGGAGCAGGTCATTGGGGAGATCCGATCCCTGCTGGAATTCGATCTGCAGGCGGCAATTACTGGTTTCGTTCGATACTATGATCTCAATTTCCCGGACATAGTCATGGACGGGGACGAGATCGTCCTTAACCAGGCCTCCCACTTAAAACTGATTGGGGGAAAGGACTGTGTACCCATCGACTATCATTTGGGAGGTGAAGATAATGTGGTTATTCTCACCGGCGCCAATTCAGGGGGAAAAACCACACTTCTCGAAACCATTGCCCAGACCTTCATCCTTGCACGGATGGGATTCCCGGTCTGCTGCAGGAAAGCAACGCTCCCCTTTGTTGAAGAACTGTTCTTCCATTCCCGAAAGGCGGCAATGAATGCCGGAGCTTTCGAGAGTTTCCTGAAATCCTTCATCCCTGTGGTGAAACAGGGAAAGAGGAAGCTCATTCTGGCAGACGAACTGGAAGCCATCACCGAACTGGATGCCGGAGCCAGGATCATTGCAACCATCCTCTCCCGGGTGAAGAAGAGTGATTCCTTCGCGGTGGTCGTGAGCCATATGTCCCAGGAGATCGGTCAGAGGCTCAGGGTCAGGATCGACGGTATCGAGGCAAAGGGTCTCGATGAGAACCTCGACCTCATAGTGGACAGAAATCCCAGGATCGGGTATCGCGCACGGAGCACCCCCGAGCTCATTGTCCGAAGATTGCACACCCTGGCAAATGGAGAGGAGCGCGACATCTACGGGGAGATCCTCGAGAACTTCAGCGGGGAGGGTGAGCATGACTGAAGGGTCCGGAAAGGAACCAGAGGATGATTCAGGTCCGGGAATGGATGAAGGATCTGAAAAGGAATCGCCACGTCCGATGGAATCTACTCCAACGGAATCGATCGAGGGGTCCGGTAATGATCCGGCAGAACGGAAAGAAAATGGCTTCGGATATCTGAAAATCGTGAACCTTCTTGCCTGCCCCGCATGCAAAGAACCGATCCGGCAAGAGGACCCTCCGGAGGAAAACCGGATCTCATGCACATCCTGCGACAGATGGTATCCCGTGGATGACGGGATGCCGCTGATGCTTCCGGACCATGAGAAGAATCTGGAGGGAGAAAAACTCAACCATCAGTTCAGAAATGTACCCGGGATTGCTCCGAAAAGGGGGAAACGGTTCCGATGGTACTACGACTCACCAAAAATGGTAGGGGGAATTGAGGAAGGGGAGGGGGAAGGGGAAAGGGAGTGGAAGGATTTCACCTATTCGGATCTCCAGGGAAGGATCCTCGACATCGGTGCCGGGGATCGGAAGGCACAGGAATTACTGGGTGAGAACAGTGATTTCGTTTCCATCGATATCATACCCAGGGACAGGCCAACGGTGGTTGCTGATGCGCATTATCTTCCATTCAAAGATGGTATCTTCGATGCAGCATTGGGACGAGCCCTGATCGAACATGTCCGGGACACGGAACAGGTGGTATCCGAAGTCTCCCGCGTCCTAAGACCAGGGGGACTGTTCATGTTCTCCGCTCCCTTCATCTATCCGATCCATGATGCGGTGGACTATCACAGATTCACCATCTATTCCATACGCGCACTGGCTGAATCCCATGGGTTCGAGATCGTGAGGCTGACCTCAACAGGTGGATATTTCGGGATACTTGCCCAGCACATATTCCAGGGACTGCAGTTGATAAGGGACCACATCGATGCGCGGTTCGAAAAGAAACCTATTGTGAGAGGAATATTCCGGTTCTTCTCTGATCTCTTCGGAATGATCATCTATCTGCCATTCCACCTATTCAAGCGATTTGACAGGAGATACCGGAAAATTGCACAGAAGGAGCAGGGTCGGATCCCCTTCGTGAAAGGGTATGGTATGATCTTCAGGAAAAGGTGATGTGGTGCTATGGGGTATGAGGTCGAATTTATTTACGAGGAATGTCATCTTGAAGTGACCAGATCGGAGCTGGAATCGATCATGAAATCACTGGAATCGGAAAGCGGTCCGGGAGAAGTGAAACTGAAAAGTGGTATTACCTATGGCGGAACGAATTACACCTTGAACGATCTACGAATCAATGAGAGCGATGATAACGTGTCTATTGAGGCATATCGGTTTGAAATGAAGGGGCATAAAGTAGGTCAAAGGTCCATCTTCAACCACATCGAGTGTGAATCGAAATGGATCGTAGGACCCACAATTGAGGTCATGAAGGGTGTCTTCAAAGAATATAATGGTACTCTCACTGGATATTACAGAGGAGAGGACGGAGAGGAATGGGGTTATTTCATTGTGAGGAATGGTGTGGAAGTTTCCAGAAAGACCCTGTTCGGAGAAGATCGAACGGAAAAGAACATGATCATGGTTGATAAGATATTTCAGGACAAAAACAGGGACCTTCTCACCGCATTTGCTCCCAGAATATTGGGAAATGATAGTATACCTAAGGAATACAATGTCAAACTGGATGGAACCGACCATGTCGTTGATATTCCAATGATTGCGAAGGAGGGGAAAAATCGGGTTCTATTTCTTCTTATGCAGGAGGAGTGGAACCAGGAGAACGCCCAGTTATTTAGCAGTCAACTCACTACAATCAAGAAATCAAAATACTGTGATGATGCTATCTATCTCATTTCTGGATATCCTGTTCCAAAAAATATTGAAGATCAGTTGATCAGTCCAAAGGAAAATAAAGAATCACAAAGTGCTCAGGGACCGAAAAGAAACACGAACAGCATTATTACTAAGCTCATGAGTTTTTTCAAGGGCAAGTGAATACTACAGGAAAGGATAGAGCGATTTTCCCGGATAGATTGCGCTTGCCCCAAGCTCCTCCTCCATTCTCAGCAGATCATTGTACTTTGAAAGACGTTCACCCCGGGAAAGGGATCCGGTCTTGATCTGGCCCGCATTGATCCCCACTGCAAGGTGTGCAAGGGAGGTGTCTGGGGTCTCACCGGAACGATGGGATATGACAGTACCGTATCCTGCACGCTTTGCAAGCTCGATGGTCTCAAGGGTCTCAGACAGCGTCCCGATCTGGTTCAGCTTGATGAGGATGGCATTAGCGCTTCCCTCACGGATTCCCCGGGCAAGCCTGAGCTTGTTGGTGACAAAGATGTCATCCCCGACGATCTGGAGTTTCGATCCCAGGGCCTCGTTCATCATGGCCCAGTGCTCCCAGTCCTCCTCGGCAAGTCCGTCCTCAATGGATATGATGGGGAATTCATCGATGAGGGAAGCGTAATACTCGATCATCTCAGCACCGGTCAGGTCCTTTCCATCGACATGGTAGAATCCGTTCTTGTAGAATGATGAGGATGCCGGGTCAAGGGCAATGAATATCTCCTTTCCGGGTTCGTAACCCGCCGTGTCCATGGCGGTGATCAGGAACTTCAGGGCTTCTTTGTTGGATGCGAGATTGGGAGCAAATCCTCCCTCATCCCCCACTCCTGTGGAGTATCCCCCGTCCTTCAGGAGCTTCTTGAGTGTGTGGAATATCTCGGCACCTGCACGAAGGGCTTCATGGTAGCTGTCGAATCCTGCCGGAACGATCATGAATTCCTGAATGTCCAGATTGTTGTCGGCATGGACCCCTCCGTTGAGGACATTCATCATGGGCACGGGAATTGTCCGTGCACCGGCTCCGCCGATGTACCGATAAAAAGGGAGTTCCGAGTATTCAGCGGCGGCCTTCGCCGCAGCTAAGGATACTCCGAGAATTGCGTTGGCACCCAATTTGCCTTTGTTGGGAGTGCCGTCAAGCTCGATGAGAGATCGATCCAGGTTCACCTGATCTGCGGCATCCAACCCCAGTACAGCAGGGGCAATGATGGTGTTCACATTATTGACAGCTCTGGTGACTCCCTTTCCCAGGTAGCGGCTTCCGCCGTCCCTGAGTTCCACAGCTTCGAATTCTCCGGTAGAGGCTCCTGACGGCACACCGGCCGAGGCGGTGATCCCACTCTCGATGGTAAGCTCCACCTCCACTGTTGGATTCCCCCGGGAATCCAGAATCTCACGCGCCCTGACCTCTCTGATAGAAGTTGCATAACATCCGTCTGGCATGGACTTGCCCCCGTGTTTTCAGGTATCCCTGAGATACGCTGATTTGAGGTTGAAGCGTAAGTGCATCGACATTCATGAGTTGAAGCGCAAGTACATCAACATTCATGAGTTGAGAGTTGATGACTCAACTAGGCCTCCTGAAA
>CAZTGJ010000111.1:5605-9757 GCA_964613025.1 uncultured Thermoplasmata archaeon
AAGTACATCAACATTCATGAGTTGAGAGTTGATGACTCAACTAGGCCTCCTGAAATAAAACGAATCAACCAGCACTTGCTTGTGGGGACATAAGAGTCGAAGTGACCCTTATGCTTCCTCGATGATAATGCAGGTTGTTGGGCAGGAATCAGCGGCTTCCTGGTTGCAGCCGATCTCATCAACAGACTCGTTCAGGGCGTTTGCCAGACCATCATCTGCCATTTCCCAGTTGTCCGGACAGACTGCTGCACAAACGCCGCATCCGATGCAATCCTCTCTTGTCTGAGTTACTTTGTATGCCATTATAATCCTCCGATAGTTAGTTTATTAGATGATCCGGCAGCCGGATTCTGTTCACGATTCCCATGAATCTGCAACTGCTGGAATGTGCATGCCACGTGAGTTTTGGTTTAAAAAAATATTGGAACTCTCTCTCCGGAAAAGCCCTATACATCTACGTTCCAGATGTGGTCGCTCAGATAGTGAATGGTCTTGACAGCCTTTCCCTTGGCGGATTCTACCATCTCAGTTCCGGAAATGAGCGCCCTGCCCACAACCAGAGGTCTTCCGTACTTCTCTTCTTTCACCCAAACGAGGTCTCCAGGGGCGATTTCCGGGTCCGCTGCGATTACTCCGGGGGACATGACATCGGCACCATTGTAGAGAAACGATACGGCACCGTCGTCCACAATAACATGCTTGGTTTCAGGCTTATATTTCAGCAGTCCTTTCAGGGTGAGGAATATCTCCCCTTCGATCTCCATGGCGATCACTTCCCCCCCCGCTATATACACCGTTTCGCCGTTGAGATCAGCGCTGTCCAGTTCTTTCGTTGGCAGGATAAAACCGAATTTCTCCTCGATCTCGGTGATCATTTTTGAGATGTCCTTTTTCCTCATGCGATGGCGTTGCTTGAGATGGTACTCTTCCATGGGTCGGGAATGGCTTAATGGATTAAAAGGTTTTGTTGGCATTGTTGTTGACATTGGAGATCTTCACCTGAAAGGCGGCGGGGGGGGTGGGGGTGGGAGTCGTAATTGGTCACAATTCTCTGATGCGGATAATCGCGGAATCGACGACGAGCACACGGATTTCACCGATTCGGCAGATTTTCGCGGATTTATTAGTGATGGGATTTGATGCTCGGAAAGAAGCCTTGCGCGGAGTTTCTGAGACAGCGGAAAAGGAATATCTCGGAACGTTTCCTCTGGTGATGAGGGGGGGGTGGGGGAGACGGGGCGGGTTGAAGTGGGGAATGACAGATATGCTTGGTTTGTACATTCTATCCTATTAAATGTAGAACTTAAAGACCTGTGTCACTTCTCTGCTACTTGATGAACGACTATTTAACCGGACATTGTTGACCAAGCCAACGGTCAATATCTCGGCCGATAGATGACTGTTACTTCTTTCGTGAAATTGTGATCGAAATGAATATTGAAACACTTAGGATCACTAATTCGAACCCGGGAAGGAATCCCCCACCCCCACTTTCCTCCTTTTTCCATTTGTTTGGGTCATCCGGATATTCATCCAATTTCAGTCCTGTGGTTGAATCCGTTTTTGATTTACCCACATTCCATTCCTCCGGGTATCCATCACCATCTGTATCGACTGATGCAGCGGGGTCAGTGGGGAATGCATCATCCTTGTCCGGGATTCCGTCATCATCTGTATCTGCAAGAATCACCAACTCATGTGATACTTCTTCACTCCAAACACCATAGTTGTCCTGTACCTTCAGGTAAATAGTGTAGATTCCGGGTGTGAGGTCCGAATATGAAAACCCCGCGTCCGTACCATTGGATATTTCACTTTCTTCAGTTCTCCAGGCATATCTTACGACTGTGCCATCATCCTGTCCAAGAGCGGAAAATTGAATCGTGTCAGTATGAAGAGCGGGATTTGGAGAAATGGTATCAATTGTTCCAGTGGGTCGCTCATGAATAATCAGTATCTCAGAAACTTCATCACTCCAGACTCCAAAGTTATCCTGAACACTGAGATAAATAATATGAGTGCCAACAGGGAGGGTGGATAGTGTGAAGCTGGTGATTGTGTCATTGTAGAGTTCCAGTTCATCTGATCTCCAGGTATACCGTACTATAGATCCATCATCAGATCCATTTCCTACGAATGTAATTGTATTTCCTTCGGTTGCTGGAGAGGGAGAGATAGAGACAATTTCAGCCACAGGTCTTTCATGGATAATAAGAGTAACATTGACCTCATCACTCCATATCCCGTGGTTATCTTGAACCTTCAAGTAAATCGAATAGGTACCTGCTAAGAATGCCGAATAGGAAAACTGTGGAATCGTATTATTATAGAATTCACCTTCGCCGGTTCTCCACACATATCTTTCGATTGTCCCATCATCTGTTCCATTGGCTCTGAATATTATAGGCTCATTCACAATTCCCGGATTGGGTAAAACCAGATCGATTAGTGCAGTTGGCTGCTCGTATATCGTCAATATGGTGTCGACTTCTTCACTCCAGATCCCGTAATTATCCGCGACCTTCAGATATATGTTATACGACCCAGGATTGAAGGGAAAATATGAGAACTCTGGGTCAGGTCCATCGTAGAGTTCCACATCATCTGTTCTCCACACATACCTTTCGATAGTTCCGTCATCCGTTCCATTACCGGAAAAATGAATCTCATCGGTAATAAATCCGGGATTTGGTGAGATCAAATCGATTATTGCATTGGGTCGTTCATTAATAATCAGGGTCGTGTTCACGTCTTCGCTCCATACTCCGTAATTATCCTGGACCTTGAGAAATATTGAATAAGAACCGGAAATGAAGGAAGAGTCCGAGAAATCTGTACCACTCCCATTATACAATTCAGTTTCATTCATTCTCCATACATACCTTTCGATGGTCCCGTCATCAGTTCCTTCGCCATTGAAGGATATTGTGTCAGTATTTAGAGCTGGATTCGGGGAGATGGAAACAATTGTGGCAACGGGTCTTTCATGAATGGTTATTGAATCTTCCACGCTTTCACTCCAGATTCCGTAATTATCTTGGACTTTTAAAAAGATATTATGAACTCCCAAGGGAAGATCAGAATAAGAAAATTCTTCACTGCTGCCATTATAAAATTCTCCATAAATATTTGAGCGCCATGCATACGTTGTAATAGATCCGTCTTCATCGGTACCTGCACCTTGGAAGTGAATTGTCTCTGTATCAAGAGCAATGTTGGGTGAGATGGAAACAATCTCGGCCACAGGTTGATTTGTAACTATGAGAGACGCGGTAACTTCATCACTCCACACTTTTGATTCATTCTGTATTTTGAAATAAATCGTATGTGTTCCCACTGAAAGGCTGTCGTAGGTACAAACCTTCTCTGTATCATTGAAAAATTCACCATCAATGTTGCTGCGCCAGGTATAAAGAAGAATTTGGTCATCATTCATATCAGAGCCTTCAAACCGGATGGTTTCTCCTTCGATTGCCGGATTCGAGGAAATAGACTCAATAAAAGCAACTGGTGACATTGGTCGCTTTTCCTCAAGCCAGGGTTCAAAATCTACATCATCAGTTATATTGTCTCCATCACCATCTGAGTTCTTCGTTGCATGGTATGGTCCATTGGCGGCACCCCAATAGTTGTTGGTTGCATTGATCCTGTAGTTATTGTTGACTGCCTGAATGCCGTATTTAACATTGTTGAAGATGTTGTTGTAATGTGCGGAATTGTCCTGGGATGAATCCATTAGAAGGATTCCTACGTTATTTTTTGTAATGATATTGTTCTCAAAGAGGCAGTCGCTGGAGAAATACGTGAGTATGATGCCATAGTCATTGTTTGAGAATGTGTTGCTCTTGATTGTGCATTCGCTCAATCGTTTGAGATAGAGGCCGTAGTTACTGTTCGATGAACATGTGTTGTTCTCGATTGTGCAGTAGTCGCTGTAATCATTAAGGAGGATGCCGCCACCGTTGTTCGAGCAAGTGTTGTTTGTGATTGTGCATTGAGTAGACTCCTCAATTTCGATGCCTATATCATTGTTTAGGCATAGGTTATTTTCGATGATGCAATCGTTAGAGAACATTCCAAGAGAGATGCCGTCGTCGTTTTTAGTTACTTGAAGCGAAACCCTCCCTCCTTCAGGTGGGAGATGAAAGCGTC
>CAZTGJ010000112.1:0-9707 GCA_964613025.1 uncultured Thermoplasmata archaeon
AGTTTGAATTAGACCCTTGAAAGAGAGAAGTTGTCGCCGAAGGCGACTTTCTTGACTAATTGTTTGATGAGAAGAAGTTCCAGTTTTTTTTAAGCGATAGTTTTTGGTTGAGCACGATAACTATATAAATAATTAATGTTATTCCGTACCACGATACAATTAGTCATGTTGACTGTATACATGACATAATCTACAATTAAAGTGATACAATACCCTTGGAACGAATGTTAGAAAAGAGATCATGAGTTTTAAAAATGGGCGGGTGAAAAAGATGAAAAGGTTGAACAGATGGATAGGAATGACCCTGTTTTTATTATTAGGGGCAATAGCAATACTTTCATATTCTGAGGTTACAGCAGAGGATTCAGATATTCTAGTATCTGATGCAATCGATCAAGGACTAATAACCACTGAAACTATGAGTTCTGGAAGTGCAAGCGGCCATATAGGAAACATGCTGATTACATCAAATTCTGATGAGGCAATTACGCTTTCACTTTCACCAAGCGGTTTGGAAGGAATGGTTTTAGAAAACCCGAATGAAGATGAACAGCCAGAAGGAATATCTGATACGCCGGGAGTAAGTGTGGATGATACCTCATACACACCCCAAGATAATGTTACCATCAATCCTGGCGAGAATGTTACCATTCCAATTATTGGTTTTTGTATGGATTTCACTAAGGACAATCCCACGAATGGAACTACGTTCACATTGAATGTAACGAGCGAGAAACCAGCGGGTTTCTCAAACTTCCTAGAGGTCATCGCTAATTTCACGTACCCGGACAACTTCACTGCAGACCAGATCGTGAAACTGAATCAGGCTGCGTACTGGATCACCACGGATCCTACCATCACCCATCAGGATCTTGCGGATAGAGGATATACGATAGCGGATGACGAGGTTCAGTCCGTGAAGGACATATTAGTCGAAACCGGGATGGACCCGACAACCGTGGCAAATCTCCCATCTCTCAAAAAGCAGGAGATCGAGCCGGAGGAGGACGAGGATGATGGGATCCCGTGGGATTATATTGCGGCCGGGATCATCATCCTGGCAATTGCCGGTTACGCGGTTTCGCAACGCACAAAACCGAGCGATGCTGGCAAGCTCCCCGAACTTGTGGGGGGGCAGGTCGATGCGGCAATCAAAGGAGACTTCCCAAAGGATAGATGCAATGCGGGATTGATCGACTTTGATTGTCCAAATGTTGGAAGTTCCTTTGACTGTACCAGTACATTCGGTGGTTGCCAGGACCATACGTTCGCTTGCGCAGGAGGCACCTTTGATGATTTCGAGTGTGGTGTAAACTTCGATTGCCCGACCACGTTCAACTGCACCGTTAGCTTTGACGCGGAAGATTGTGAAGGAACATTCACATGTTCGGGAAGATTCAGCGGTTACTTATAACATTGAGCAACCACCTCAGAATATACAATGTCCGCAGACGAAAAGGATGAAGTTTCAAACGGAGTCATAATCAATTGAAGAAAAAAAGCTATGGAAAAGACGAACGGATTGCACGCTCATTGTGTAATAAACTGCTGGATGGTTCCATTAGGTCAAAACGTGAATTATCCGATGTCTTGTTTCAGCGTTTTCATCTTAAACCACCGATAGCGAATGATACTGCAAATGAAATATTCAAGCATTTGAATCAAACCGTGTTTACCCCGATTACCAGACTGGAATTATTCCTGACCGAACGATGTTCCATGAACTGTGATTATTGCTTTGCCGGCACGAAAGAAGGCGGAGAGCGCATGTCCTTTCATGTTGTTAGGAAAGCCATTGATTTTTTGATCAACGAATCCAGAGATAAGGAGGACTTAAGCATTTTATTCTTTGGTGGAGAACCGTTCCTCGAATTCGATTTAATCAAAAAAGCAGTGAAATATTGTGAATCATTATGCGTTATACATAATAAAAAGATAACATTCAATATTACGACAAATGGTATCACGTTCACAAAGGAATCATTGGAATTCTGCAGGAACAAAAAAATAAAGGTCCTCTTGAGCATTGATGGTGACAGGGAATCACAAGATAAACATCGAAAAACCAAGTCTGGAGGTGGTACATTCGACTTGCTCATGAAAGTAATACCAGAATTGAAAACGTTTCAACCATGGTTAGGGGCCAGAGTGACGATCCATCCAGACCTCGCTCATAGGTTATTCATGAACATCAGATTTCTCATGAGTAAAGGAATCAATCAATTCATTTTATCTCCGGTGGAGGGTGTTGAGTGGCCTAAAGATGCACTCCGCTCCTACGAAGATGAGCTTATGAAAATCATGTTAGCATATACACATGAGAAAAATAACGGAGTTCCGGTAAAAATATCCCTGTTTGAAGAATTTTCAGATGATAAATTCATGAAAAAAAAAACAATGTGGGGATGTAGAGCGGGCCGTTATTCAATCACCGTATTACCGAACGGTGATATCATACCCTGCTCGAAATTCATATGGCAGGATGATCTGAAGACATCATCAAAATTTGGAAATATTGAAGAGGGCCTTACCAATGTTTTCTTGAGACTTGGGTTGAATGGCTATAGAATTGAGGATCGAGAATATTGTTTAAAATGTGATTATTCCCAATTCTGTATGGGGGGATGCTACGCGCTGAATTATAAGGATACAGGGAATATGTATCATCCAAGTCAACATACATGCACATTTACGGCAATCACAAATAGGTTGTTCTTGAAGTATGAATCCACAATCCAGAAATCTCAAGATTGATAGTAGGGATATGATTGGATAATTTGACAATGTAGATATACGAGCCACCGACTCTTATGCCAATGTTCATCCAACCCCAGCACCAATAAAATCCGCGTTCCCCGTATGGTGAATGAACCCAAAGATTAATTATAGGAAATGAGACCATGAATTTTTCAGAATAAACGCGTGATTTTCCATGGCAGACAGAACAGTACCCCCCCCCACCCCCCCCGCCGTTACGAATGCGAATCGTATTTCTGAAGAAATTATCTCTTTCAATCCTCATGCCACCTTTGTGATCGTAACCAAGACCCAGCCAATCGAGATGATCCGGATATTGATCGATGCGGGCTTCCGGGAGTTCGGGGAGAACAGGGTGGGGCAGTTCATGGAGCGGCAGGCTATATACCCGGATGTGAACTGGCATTTCATAGGCCGGCTCCAGCGGAAGAATGCGGCAAAGGTGGTGGGAAGGGCAGAACTCATCCATTCCGTGGATTCCGTGAGATTACTGGAGAAGATCGAGCGCTCCTGCTGTGCGGCTGAGCAATTGTTACTTGATACAGGGGGAGAAGGGGGGGGAAGCATCGCCGGCGGAACGAGACACGACCTGACCACAGGAGGAAACGGGGTGAAGGGGAAGGAGTGCGGATTGTTTCAGCGGGTACTCCTCCAGGTGAATACATCGGGGGAGGAGGTTAAGCAGGGATTCTCTCCTGACGAACTGCAGGAATTTGCCCGATCATTTGATCCGGATGACTGTCCTCATGTGAAGGTGGAGGGGCTGATGACAATGGCCCCATTTACCAACGATCAAGCAGTCATCCGATCGACTTTCTCCAGTCTCACAAGGTTGCGGGACGAGATCAACGCGAAGTTTGGTCTGAGCTGGAACGAACTATCAATGGGGATGTCCAATGACTATGGGATCGCGCTGGAGGAGGGGGCGACTATGGTGAGGGTTGGAAGTGCTGTTTTCAGATGAGGGCAACCGCTAAAAGCATATTAACCGGATGAATAATCCCGTGCCATGAATCTGGAAGACATCCGTGTGGCAGTTGTCAGGATCGAGGGAACGAACTGCGAAGAGGAATCCTTCAATGCCTTCAAACGTCTCGGCGCCGACCCCGAACTGGTCCATCTCAAACAGCTCACCGGAGATTCCAGCAATGCACGGAAGCTGGAGGATTACCATGTTCTCATGTTCCCCGGCGGATTCTCTGCAGGGGATTACGTTCGTGCCGGGGCCATTTTCTCAGCACGTATCAAATCTGCAATCGGCAGGGATCTCGAGCGGTTCGTGGAAGCAGGCTATCCGGCTATGGGTATCTGCAATGGATTCCAGATCCTGGTGGAACTGGGTCTCCTTCCCGGCCTTGGGGGGATCATGACCGATCGTCCGGAAGCTGTCCTGGCAACCAACGATTCTGATAAGTTCGAGTGTAGACCCTCCATTCTCAAACATGTGAAGAAGGGCAATCGTGTCTTTACGGAAAAAATGGGATACGGTGAACTTTTCACAATTCCATCGGCCCACGCCGAAGGGAAGTTCGTGCTTCCCGAAGAACGAAGGGAGGAGATGCTCGATCAGATGGTGAAGAACGATCAGATCGTTTTCACGTATGTGAGACCCGACGGCACGCCAGCGGACTACCCCTTCAATCCCAACGGCTCAGTCATGGACATCGCAGGCATCACGAATCCAGCAGGAAATGTCATGGGAATGATGCCCCATCCGGAACGGGTCTTTTTCCGGGAAACCGCACCCGACTGGACCCGCAATCCCTCCATTGATCCCGCGGACAGGGGCGATGGATGGTATATATTCTCCTCTTTGATTGACTACGTATCCGGAAAATTCTGATTTTACAAAATTAAACGTTTACTTGGGAAGAAGTTCAACCCCTTTCAGCATGAGGAATGGGCTCGGGATCTCCACCGAATATTTTCCCTTTTCAAGCTGCTTCAGCTCTCCTTTCAGTTTTTTATTGTGGGTAAGGGTACCATATCCCTCATCATCGATATGCTGTTCCAGAATGTTCATAAGCTGGTTGATGGTCACATTTCGTGAAATAGATATGAAGATCAGGATAAGGGATGTCAGAAATCCGAAAGCCGAGGTGACATTTGGAGCTTCTGTGACCGACCAACCAAGCACTCTGTCCATGAATCCCGACACCAGTAGTCCGGTACCGAAAAACCCGGAGAGAAGACGATGCCCTTTTGAGATGGTGATATTAGAGACATAGTTCACCAGTGAAGGGGAAATGTCGCGATATGCAATCCGGTATCCTCCGCCGGGAAGCGGTTCACTCTCGAGATTCTGATGGCCTGGATATGGAAGTGAAGCGGCGTTCATTAGCATGCTCCTCGTATGCGTGTTAATAAGAATTCCGGTAACGACGTTTTATAGATACGATCGGGGTGGGGAGGTGGAGGGTGATGAGGGGAGTCGAATGATAAAGAATCAGATAGAACGTGAAGGGAAAGGAGAGTAATTGGAGGATAGGAAATAGAATCTGATGGAAAGGGACGGAAAGGGAGAGTTCGAAGGAGATAGGAAATAACTGTGAAAAAATATGACGGAAAATACGGATGATAGAAGTGGGTAATTTCGGGAAGAAGGAATAAGCAAAGAAGGAATACGAGGAGAAAGAATAAGCAAAGGAGGAATACGAGGAGAAAGAATAAGCAAGGAAGGAATACATGGAAAAGGAAAAAGCAAAGAAGGAATATGCGAAGAAGGAATACGAAAAGGGAAAACAAAGGGAAGAGGGACAGAGAATATAGGGACAATAGATTAAATGATAACATGTTACCCGGTTATGCGGTGAAAGCAAGTGATATCTCTCTATTAATCATAAAAGATTGAAGTGAACTAATTATTATTTAATGCATGTAATTATAATAATGTTAGTTAGAGAAAGAAACCAAAAAAGTTATTAACCGTCTGAAAACGCTGAAATGCTACAATTTACTCTCTCATATGGAGGAATCATTGTGAAACGGACAATGCTTACAATTTCTTTTACAGTTTTAGCGGTTGTTGCCATTGCATTCATTTTTGGCAGCATGGCATCGGCAGAATCAGGTTGGCCCATTAGCGAAAATCACGGTGAGCCCACGGATGGCGGAAACTGGATGGGTGCGGGAAGTCAGGATATTCCCCCCGAAGGTATCCACGCAGATTGGTACAACGCAACCGATGGAAATGCCGATTGGAAAATCGAACTGAACGACGACATCCTCCGTTCCTATTCAGCATTTGATTTTAATCATGATCTTACAATCGAGGATGGCGGTAAACTCACTCTGGATTCAGTGGCCTTTTTCGTGAACGATACCCAGCAGAGTCACAGAGTCCTCGTGCAGGATGGAGGGAAGCTCTTTATCACCAACTCTACCTTCTCAGGCGTCGAGATATTCGTAGAGGCTGGGGGAGAACTTCATATCCTTCCGGGGAATGGTTCCAATTACATTAGTATCAATTCCGCAGATGCACCTGGGATTATCATTTCCGACGGAGCCGTTTTCGAACTTATCAATTCCACGGTGAACGGTGCTTCTACCCTGTTGACCATCGAAGATGATGGTGTGGACATGTCGGGGAATTCTTTCGATACCTCCGGTGCAGGGGCAGCCTGTATATTATTGAAGGCATCAGCACCAATTCACCACAACTCATTCAGTGAGAGTTCACCTTCAGGATCCTATGCGATCATTGCCGAGGCGGGTGTGAACTCGGAGATTTATAATAACACTTTTAATGGTTTCAAGCATGGGGGTCTTACCACAAAGGGCCGGGCGATCATGAGCTTCGGACCCATTGAGATCTATGATAACCTTTTCACCAGGATGGCAATGGACAATGCCGACAGTGATCCCTACGTCATCTATTTCCTTGGAGCTCAGCCCACCGATCACAATGGCGACCCCGTTTGGGAGACCAACCGCTTCCGAGGAATGAATGGTGCTGCAAACAACGAGCGCGTAAACATCTTTAAGCAGGCCTGGAAAGTTGATGTCACCGTCAACAACGCGAACTCCGGAAACCCCATCGAGGGAGTTGATGTAGAAATCCGTGACAATGGAGACTTCCCCGTTAACAATCTCATGACTGATGCAAGCGGTCAGGCCTTCTTTGAGATCCCTGAGTTCTACGTTAGTGCACTGGACGACGGGGATACCGGTGATTCAGTCAAGAACGCCAAGAATCTGAATCCCTTCGACATCGAGGCATCCAAAGATGGAGAGAGCGACCTTCTTGAGGATCAGACAATAGATAGCGAAAAATCATTTGTACTCGAACTCGATCTTCTTGAGTTTGATTTCGGGGTCAGTGGCCTAGACGATAATGTTGAAGTTATCAATGCCGGTGACACCATCCAACTCGATGCCACTGTTTTCAACAATGGATATGATAGGGAAACTACTGTGACTGTAGAGTTTTACATTGATGATGCTACCAGGGGCGAGGTAAAGCTCGGGGAAACCGATATCCTCGTGGATTTGGAATTCGTACATGCGTATCTTGATGCGGAGATACCAGTATCCTATGCCAATAAGGATGTCACTTTTAAAGCCGTCACGACCTTTGGTCAGGATGAGGATGATACCAACGATGCATTCACTACTTCTCCCATACACATAAATCAAAAGCCGACAGTTTCAATCACCTTACCCACTGAAGGTGCAACCCTTTCCGGGGTTGTGTTGATCGAAGGAACTGCCTCAGATGACATCCTTGTTGCTGAAGTTCAGATAAATATCACCGGTGCTCTCGCCTGGACCACGGTCAACGGAACCAATAACTGGAACTACGAACTCGACAGTATCATTCTCGGCATTCCCAATGGCCCCTATGTGCTGAACGCCAGGTCAGAAGACAGCAATGGAACATTTTCAGATATCGTGATGATCAATATCAATATTCTCAACAAACCCAAGGTTTCTATCATTACTCCAGGGGATGGTTCACTGGTGCTGGGAAATTCCACAGTCACCATGGTTGGTTCAGCCCAGAAGCTGGAAGCCGACCTCGAAAACGTCACAATCACCATTGACAGTGGCACCCCCACTCTTGTTACCAAGGTTTCCGGTGACTGGAGTCAGTGGCAGTTCCCATTGAAGACGACCACAGACGACAACATCAATTCCCTTTCCGATGGAGAGCACACCTTCACCGCAACTGTGACCGATGTGAACGGCCTCACCAACACCCATTCAGTAACCTATACGGTGTATTCAATGAATCAATCCACCAATCCGATTGTGACCATTACCACTGATCCTTTCAACCTTACTTCAGATACCTGGGTTGAAGGAACTGCAACCGATGATTTCAAGGTTACCGATATCCGGTACAAGATCAATGATGGTAGCTGGAAAGCAGCAACTGAGACTTTCAATCTGGATACCAGCTCTGCAACCTGGAGGGTCAGAATCCAGCCCTCCAATCAGGATGTGGTTGATCAGAACAATATTCTCTATGTTCGCGCTTATGACGACGATTCCAACTCAACGGCTCCTATGTCTTTCATCAAGCCCCCGGAGGGACTTGTGGACCTTACTATTAGTAGTAATATCGTTCTGTTGAATGATCAGGGAACCACCCTCAAAGCAGGTGACATGCAAATAGACCGCACAATTAAGGTCATAGTCACCATAAATGTAGTGGGAACTGATGTTAACCTTCCCCAGGTGGCAGTGCGAATACAGATCGGGAGCTTGGATGCAGGTACAGAAACTCGAATGGACGTCACAGGTTCGTTTGAGCATACCTTCAGCATCCTTCTGACAGAGAGCATGAAGGGGAAGAAGACCTACTCCATCATCGTCGATCCTGCAAACATCATCAACGAGAACAACGATGATAATACTGCAGAGACCAACAACCGGGCAGACGGGCCCCTGCCTGGGGACGACGGGATCATCGAAGGCAAAGGAAGTAGTAATGGCGACAGCCCCGGCTTCGAAATCATCTCGCTGATAGCTGCCATTGGAGTAGCAGGATTCGTTGCATCCAGCAAGAAGAGAAGGGATTGAGTTCCCTTCCCCTCTTTTTCTTTTATTTTGTTTTATTTTGTCTAGGTTAATTAAAACATTTATTAGTTAATTAAGATTAAACTAGATAATGAATACTAAACTAGATAATTAATGAATTATGTCAAATTACTTTCGTTTCCATGAAAACGCATATAACAATCGGAGATTGTACGATGGTCAAGAATGATGAGATAGTAATACCAGGGGATAAGATCGGAACGGTCGAGGAAATGATCCCGGGAAGGGGTACCTTTGAAGAGGACGGTATCGTTTACTCCAAGGGACTCGGGAAGTTCTCTATTGATATGGATGAGATGAAAGCCTCAGTGAAAACAGTCAAACAACCTGCTATGATCAAGAAAAGAGACATAATCATAGCCATGGTCAAGGATATCCGCAATTCCATGGTCGTTGCACGTGCTGTTCATATTGTAGGGAACGACAAAGCAATCGCAGGCGAGACTATCGCCTCACTTCATGTTTCCAAGGTTTCCAGGGAATATGTAGACGATATCAGGCGGATGTTCAGAGTTGGGGATTACTTCAGGGCTGTTGTCATTCAGGCCAAACCCTCCATTCAGATAACCACGGATTCAAAGGATTTGGGTGTGCTCAGGGCTCTCTGTTTGTCATGCCGTACTCCCATGAAGCGGAAGGATAATTCACTGAAGTGTCCTGAATGCGGACGTATCGAGTCAAGAAAGATGGCCTCCGATTTCGGTCAGCTCAATCTTGAAAAGATCTGATCAGTACTACGTTCGTTCGTGGTTGTCGGTAATCGATTTCTCCATTTCCGGCACCCTTCACTTTCCTCCCCCCGCGTTATAGGTAGTCCGAAGCCCTCTACACATTTCCTTGAGGTTTCCATTTGTCTAATCTGTCGTGTAACTTCCAAAACTACCTAGAAATGTAACTTTAAAATTACC
>CAZTGJ010000113.1:0-9706 GCA_964613025.1 uncultured Thermoplasmata archaeon
GAATTGCGTTTTTGGATTGGTGGATTGAATTGAGTATTCAGTGTTTGGAATGGCGGAGGGACACGAGTATGCAGTGTTTGGAAAGGTGGATGGACAAGAGGATGCAGTGGTGGGAAAGGTGGATGGACTGGAAAATGAAAAAGGAGAGAAAAAAGTGGATGCTGACAACCCAGTGGAGGGGTCACAGGATACATCGAGGGACCACAAGAGCACAGAACGACGAGAGGGATTGGGGGAGGCGGAAGCATGAGGGAAGAAGCAGTGCTCACCGGTGATCATTTCATGCTCGGAGATCACGCTGCCGTTGAAGGGGCTCTGGCTGCGGGATGCCGGTTCTTTGCCGGATACCCGATTACTCCGGCCTCTGAGGTTGCCGAGAGGATGAGCGGGAGAATGCACAGGATCGGAGGCGAGTACATCCAGATGGAGGACGAGATCGCCAGCATGGCGGCCATCATCGGAGCATCCTGTACGGGAGCGAAATCCATGACCGCCACCTCGGGACCCGGATTCTCACTGATGATGGAGAATATCGGGCTGGCCTTCATGCTCGAGGTACCCTGTGTCATTCTCAATATTATGCGTGGCGGCCCATCAACCGGAATGCCCACGCTCACTTCCCAGGGGGATATGATGCAGGTTCGCTGGGGAAGTCATGGGGACTACGAGGTGATCGCCTTCTGCCCCTCCTCGGTACAGGAGATGTTCGATTTCACGATCAAGGCCTTCAACGCATCAGAGAAATATCGTATGCCCGCGTTTGTAATGGGAGATCAGATCCTGGGTCATATGACAGGAAAGGTATCCATACCCCCGAAGGATGAGATCCATGTAGTGGACCGAAAAACGGCGAAAAATAGGAGGATCATTGGAAAAACCGATGAAATGGATTCTGGGGTGGGGGGGGGAAGAGGAAAGGATGCCGAGGTGAAGGATGTCGAAGGAAAGAATGCCAAGGTGAAGGATGTTGAAGGGAAAGAGGCAGGAGGGGGAGGAAACGATGGTATTGTTGGAGTCGCTAGCGGGAAGGATGAGGCGAGGGGAGACACCATTGAAAATGATGAATGCTCCGAAATTGGTATATGCCTACCCTTCGATTCCTCGGAGCTTGTACCTCCCATGCCCCTTGCCGGTACCGGACATCGGATCCACATGACCGGGCTCACTCACGATGATCGAGGGTATCCTGCAACCGAACCCGGCTCCCATAAGAAGCTGATGGACCGCCTCCTGGCAAAGGTGCGAAGCAATATGGATGACATCGTGGAGATCGAGGAAATGCACCTGGATGACGCAGAAGTCGCGGTTGTGGTGTATGGGAGCGAGGCGAGACCGGCATGGAAGGCAGTACAGCTTGCCAGGGAAGAAGGTATCAAAGTAGGAATGATGAGGCTCATCACGGCCTGGCCCTTCCCGGAAAAACAGATCGAGAGCCTAGGCAGGAAGGTGAAAAAGATCATCATGCCTGAAGTGAACTACGGCCAAATGGTCCATATGGTCAGGGAATTCGCTGACTGCGATGTCATTTCCATGAGCCATCCAGGAGGGGCGATCCACAGACCCTCTGACATTATTAAAACGATCAGGGAGGCCATTAGGTGACGCTTCCCGAGCTGGCTGAAAGACATCCCCGGGATTCACTGGTCCGGATCGACAGACTTCCCCACATCTGGTGCACTGCCTGCGGCCTTGGTGAGGTCGTCGGAAGCTTCGTGAAAGCGGTGGAACGTTCAAAGACACCGGTGGATGACCACGTAGTGGTTTCCGGCATCGGCTGTACCGGAAGAGTGGCAGGGTACGTCAATCTCGATTCCTATCACACCACTCATGGCCGTCCCATAGCGTTCGCCACTGGTATCAAGGTTGCCAAACCCGAGCTTGAGGTGACTGTGATCAGCGGGGATGGAGATCTCGCCACCATAGGCGGGAATCACCTGATACATGCAGCACGCCGGAACATCGATCTCAATGTGATCTTTGTCAACAATTTCAATTACGGGATGACCGGCGGACAGTTCGGGGGAACAACCCCCACCGGTGCAAAAACCACAACGACACCCTACGGGAACTTCGAACAGGCATTCAACATGCCCGAGTTGATGAGAACCTCGGGTGCCTCCTATGTGGCACGGTGGACAACCCTTCATGTCAGGCAACTGGAAGAGTCCTTCGAACAGGCATTCCAGGTGGATGGTTTTGCATTTATTGAAGTTATTTCTCCCTGTCACAAAGGATTCGGAAGGAAGAACAAATTCAGGGAATTAAAAGATCAGATGCACTATTTCTGTAAAAAGAGTGAACTGGAAAGTGAAATCGATCAAGGAGGTCAGGGATCGAGCGATCTGAACATGGAACCGGATGACCCTCTGATCGTGGGGGAGTTCGAAATCCGGAAGAAGCCATCCTACCATGAGATCAAACGAAAAATGCTGGAAGAAAGCATGGGGGCGAACAATTGAAGCTGGACGTGAGGATGAAACCTGAGGTGGGCAAATGAGACTGGAAGTGAGGATGGCCGGTGTTGGGGGCCAGGGGATCGTGACCATGGGGTATGTGGTGGGAACGGCGGCTGCATTGTACGATAAGAAAGATGTTGTCATGACCGAGGCCTACGGTCCCGAGATCATGGGAGGGTTCTCCCGGGCCGATGTCATAATTTCTGACAGCCATATCGATTATCCCATCATTGATGACCCGGATGTTCTTCTTGTCATGTCCCAGGATGGATGGGAGAGGAATGGTTCTCTGGTGAAGGAAAGAGGGCTTGTACTGTATGAGGAGGACCTGGTGCAGCCGGGAGACCCAAAATCCCGGACCTTTGTTGCCATTCCCGCCATCCGCACCGCCGATGAGCTGGGCCGGAGGGTCATTGCGAATGTGATTCTCATGGGAGCGCTTCAGGAAATTACGAACATCCTAACCAAGAAAGCATTGGAAAGTGCCCTCATGGAGCGGATACCCAAGGGAACAGAAAAGCTGAACCTGATCGCCTTGAGCAAGGGATACGAACTGGGTGAGAACGCGGGAAGGTGGTCACCATAGTCGGAGTCGGATCAGTGGTGGTGATCGGCGGGGGCATCGCCGGGATCCAGGCAGCCCTGGACCTTGCGGAATCAGGGATCCATGTGTTCCTGATCGAAAAGGAACCGTCCATTGGCGGAAAGATGTCGGCGCTGGACAAGACCTTCCCCACATTGGATTGCTCCATCTGCATCGAAGCTCCAAAGATGAGCGAGGTTATGCAGCACCCGAATATCGAAGTTCACACCATGACAGAAGTTATAGGGGTGCAGGGCACCGTTGGGGACTTCACGGTCAGACTGAGAGAAAGAGCACGCTATGTGACCGATGAGTGCACCCGATGCGGCGAGTGTGCACTGGTCTGCCCAAACATCCGTCCCAACGAGTTCGATCATGGGGTCGGATTCAGGAAGGGCATCTACACACCCTTCCAGCAATCCGAACCGGGAAGCTATGTCATTGACATGGATGCATGTCTCAATGATCCGCCGAATTACCTCCCCTGTGATCGATGTGTCGAGGCATGTTTACCGAAATGCATCAATTTCACTATGAACCCATTTCACGAATACGATGTGGAATGCCGCTCAATAATCATTGCCACGGGCTTCGATCTGCTGGAGCCCGCACTCCTGAAGGAGTACGGCTATGGGGAACATCCCGACATCATGACCTCCATTGAGTTCGAGCGGATGCTGAACTCGGCAGGTCCCACCATGGGGCAAATACTGCGGCCCAGCAACTTCACGGAACCGGAGAACATCCTTTTCATCCTCTGTGTGGGTTCACGTGATCAGAGATTGTGCCAGTATTGTTCCCGTGTGTGCTGTATGTATTCCATCAAAGAGGCAATCCAGTCCATTGATCACGGGATAAAGAGCGTGACCATCCTATTCATGGATATCCGGGCCTATGGGAAAGGGTTCGATGAATTCTACAATCGTTCCATCGTGGAGGGAGTGCGGTATGTTAGGGGACATCCGGCGAAGATACAAACATCCGGCGACAAACCCGCCGTGGTGTATGAAAATATGGACAATTCCAGGCTCGTGGAAGAGGAATACGATCTTGTGGTTCTCACCCCCTCGCTGCTTCCCTCAAAGGGAGCCGGACCACTATCCCAAGCGCTTGGTATCGATCTTGATCCCGAGGGGTTCATCATCGGCAATTCCGTTGACGGACTCCAGGTGGCCACAAGCTGTCCCGGGATCTATGCCTGTGGATGTGCTACCGGTCCGAAAGATATCCCCGACAGCGTAACGGAAGCAAGTGCGGCAGCCGCAGCAGCCATGACCCATGTGAAGGATCGATCATGGCCGGAGGAGGATTTCCAGGAGACCATCGACCCATTGGAGGAAACAAAAGTAGGGGTCTTTGTATGCGATTGCGGATCCAATATTGCCGGTGTGGTGGATGTTCCCAGCGTTGTGGAATATGCGAACACCATTCCCGGAGTGGTTCATTCCGAAGAAGTGATGTTCGCCTGTGCCGGATCCACCCAGGGTGAGATCGCCGAGAGGATGCAGGAGAAGGGGATCAACAGATTGGTGATAGCCGCCTGTTCACCAAAGACCCATAATCCGACGTTCCAGAGAGTCTGTATGCAAGCGGGACTGAACACCTACCTTCTGGAAATGAGCAATATCCGCAATCATGATTCCTGGGTTCACAAGAACTTCCCGGTGAAGGCAACCGAGAAGGCAAAGGATATGGTCCTCATGGCCGGGGAGAAGGCGAAATTGCTGTCCCCGAAAAAGGAAATTGAGGTTCCGGTGATACAGCGGGCACTGGTGATCGGTGGAGGGATTGCTGGTATGTCCGCGGCCATGAACCTCAGCAGCCAGGGTTTTGAAACACACCTTATAGAAAGGTCCGGCTTCCTGGGGGGAAATCTGAGGGAACTCAGCAGGTTCGGGTATTCCGGCGCCAGTGCACAGGTTCTCCTCCATCAGTGGGAACGAAACCTGATATCATCCGGAGTTCATGTCCATCTGCATTCGACCATCGAATCCGTCGGCGGGTATATTGGGAACTTCACCGTCATACTCAGAAGCGACGATGGAGAAAGTGCGGATAAGGAGACGGGAAAAAGCGCCCGGGACAAAGACCAACTGAGTGAGGGAAAGGGGAAGAACGCTCATGGTGAGAATGGACCAGGAGAGGGACATGGTGAGTTAGAGGTGGGTGTCATCATCGTTGCCACCGGAGCAAGGGAATCGGTTCCCGGCGAATATCTCTACGGCCAGGACACCCGGGTCATGACCCAGCGGGAGCTTGGAAAAAAGATAGAAAAAGGGCTTCATCTTGAAAACAAAACCGCGGTCATGATCCAGTGTGTGGGGTCCAGGGATGAGGAACATCCCTACTGCAGCCGGGTCTGCTGTGCGGAAGCCGTGAAGAATGCCATCATTCTAAAGGAACGATTTCCC
The DNA here is from genome assembly GCA_964613025.1 of uncultured Thermoplasmata archaeon. GTDB lineage: Archaea > Thermoplasmatota > DAOVMN01 > DAOVMN01 > DAOVMN01 > CAZTGJ01. The sequence continues at coordinate 5,451 of CAZTGJ010000113.1, forward strand.
GATTCCATGATCTTTATCCTCTATCGTGACCTGCGGACAACCGGATTGTTGGAACGATTTTACGAGAAGGCACGGGAGATGGGGGTCATTTTCCTGAGATACGATCTCGATAACAAGCCGGTGGTGGGATGGGAGGAGGGTGGGGAGAACGGAAAGACTATATTGATCGAAGGAAGCGGTACCGGAAATGGGGAATTAAAGGTCAAGGTCCACAACCAAATCCTGGATGAGGACATGATCATTGCGGCCGATCATGTGATCCTGAGCCCTGCTATTATACCCAGGGAGGACAGTGAAGAGCTTTCCCAGATACTAAGAGTACCGCTTAATGAGGACGGATTCTTCCTGGAAGCACACCAGAAACTTCGCCCCGTGGACTTCTCCACAGAGGGGATCTTCCTGGCAGGTATGGGGCATTCCCCGAAACCGGTGGAGGAATCCATATCCCAGGGATTTGCTGCTGCTTCACGAGCATCCACACTCCTATCCAAGGGAAAGGTTATGAAGGAACCCCTTGCAGCGATCATCGATCCTGAGATCTGTACCGGATGCCATCTCTGTGTGGCTTCCTGCCCCTACAATGCAATTGAGGGCGAGAAGGGGAAACCCCATCGGGTCATCGAGGCATCCTGCATGGGATGCGGAACATGTGCCGGTGAATGTCCCTTCGGTGCAATTACTATGCCTGGTTTCACCGATGAACAGATATTCAGCCAGATCGATGCTGCCCTTGCAAACGATCCTGAGAAGAAGGTTCTGGTGTTCACCTGCAACTGGTGCTCCTATGCAGCCGCTGATCAGGCGGGCATTTCAAAGATCCAGTACCCGTCGTCATCCCGCATTATCCGCACAATGTGTTCGGGACGGATATCACGCAGGCTGGTGGACAGAGCATTCGAAAAGGGAGCCGGTGCCGTTCTTCTGACAGGATGCAGACTGACGGACAAGGGATCGGACTGTCATTACAATCATGCCAACGTTCAGACCCTCAGGCGATTCGAGAGATGGCAGAAGGAGATCGCAAAGAAGGGAATCGACCCACAGCGGTTCCAGTTGCAGTGGGCATCGGCTTCCGAGGGGAAGATCCTTGCCCAGAAGCTCGGGGAAATGGATGCATTTATCAAATCGGTATATCAGGGGAATTAATTCAATGGAATAGTAGGGTCAGGGAATTAAACCAATTGAGTGGGTGAATGACAGGATAGATGGCTGGTGAGATGGATGGATGGATGGATGGATAGTTGGCTAGACGGATTGGCCAAGGGAATAGTAGGATCATAGAAGGATTTCTATTGAGCGGCGGAATCACGGGATGTGGGATGAAAAGCCATCTTACCGATCGTGATGACGGTGCTGATGCCCATGGATACCATCGACAAATTCCTGAACCTGCGTATTGAAATTCCCCGCCTTTGCCTCGTTCTCCAGTACATGACACAATGACATGGGTTTGATCTCACTGAGGTGGGCCATATCTGAAAATACCTTCCCCTCCCCCCTTCCTGCGCAGGTGCAGAAGAATGCCACATGCTCGAACTTCAGTTTATTCTGGTCAATGTAGGTTCTGATCGGGGATGAAATGTTGCCGTTCCATATGGGAGTGCCGATCACAACCAGATCATATTTTGTAGGATCCTTTTCAGGCTCATTGATCTTAGTGAGCTTCTTCAATCCTGCATCCCTGCCCGCTTTGACCCACCCCATTGGTCCGGATCGCTTCTTCCTGTCAACGATCTCTTCATGATCCGCTCCCAGTTTGTCTGCAATGGCTGATGCCACCTTTCTCGTATTACCGGTTCGGGAGTAGTATACGACGAGGGTTTTCATGGTTTCACTTTCCTCTCACAACCCGGTGTACAGTGAGCTGGTTAAAATAGTTTTCCTGAAATTAACATCTATGGAAGATGAAGCAACGAATCAACGTACTTAGCTGTGGGGGGGTGGGGGAGTGACAACTTGTTGTCGATCCGGTTGAGTGCATGGCGCTCGATGAGGGGGATCAACAAGAGGGAAGAATAATATACTGTGTTGTGGAGGTGAATAAGGGAGGGGGATTGATTGACATACCGTACTGTGGAGGTGAATAAGGGAGGGGGATTGATTGACATACTGTGCTGGGGGGTGATTAAGCTGGAGGTTTGAATGAATCATTATCTAGGACGGCTGAAAATGTTGTCGCTTCCCTCGCCCCACACCCCTGCACCATTCCCTCCTTTTCGTTAACTCGTCGTGATCCGAATTGGTCCGCAGGCATCCGAATTATAAGTATCAATGCACAGATCAGTATAGCCATGAAGAGAAGTAAGTGAAATAGAATGAGCATATGATCTTCATCGTCCCCTTCCCCCTCCCCACCCTGCTCTCCCAGAACGATGATTGTCACAGGGAAGGGTTCGCTTTTCAAACCCAAGGTATCCTCAACCCAGAGGATCACATGATACAGACCTGATGCATTATACTCAAGCACGGTAACCGGATCATTTCCGATGATATCCGAATCATTGTCCGGAACTCTATCCCCGCTGGTATCCGTCATCCCATCAGTGTCCCAAACATAGCGAACGATGGGAAATGAATCAATCGATGGTCTTGAGCCTAAGGCATTCAGTTCAACCCGGGCGTTCCCATTTTTCAGGGATACGATGTGGTAGGTTTCCGCGGAGGCAGTGGGACGGTCCCCCACAAAGATGCTGATGATCTTCTCGGGATACTCATAACTGTCATTAACCACTAATCTGAGATCGTGGGGGCCCGGGATAAAGGTGTAGAATGTTTTCATTCCGTCATTCAGAATCCGGTCCCCTTCATACCAGGTGTAATTCAGCAGGTGAGCATCAGGATCCGTTGTTCCTGACGCGTTGAGTTCCACAGGCTCCTGCGGAGAGTATAATACGCCAGATACCGGCGAGCTGATCTTGATCTCAGGTGGCCTGTTTACCGTGATATTGATCACCCGCTTGGATGCGCCCCGTCTTCCGTTTTCCGGAGGGTCAGCAGGATTATAATCTCTGATTTCCAAGGTGATCTCGTGTTCCCCCCGGGCCAGTGTTCGGGAAAAACTGCTCATGAAAAAATCCATACGCTCTTCATCGATGTTCCAGTTCAGCACTCCGTCAATGCTGGAAATCCAGGTAAAGAAAAGATCATCACCATCGGGATCGTAGCTGGCTGTGGCATTGAAAGAGATGTATGTACCGAACGGATATTCTTCTCCGGAGCGAGGCCGTACAAGGTCGAGAACCGGATCGGAATTTATGTAGAAAACCACATCCTCCACTGACTCGCGTTTATCATTCTCCACTTCCACCTCAGCCTTGTACATTCCTGCTCCATAGAGTTCTCCGTACCGCTTCGAGGAAACCACTCTCGCCCCTTCCAGTGCACTCTTTGCACTCCATTCCTCATCCTCCAATTTGTAGATGGTCCAGGAATAATCCATGGGACAACACAGGGGATTGGTGGAGTTCGATGCATCGAATATAATATATTCATCCAGCATGTAATATGCTCTATGGATCGGATGGCTGATCACCACCGCCGGGTGAACCTCTCCTAGGACAGTTACTTCTTTGGAAGCATCATTGTCGCTTTCATCGATTTCGGATATGTCGTTGTCCGAGTCACATTCGATGCTCAGAGTATGATCACCCTTCACCGGTTCCCAATCAAAGAAGATGTATGACCCTGATTTTCCCTCGATCTGGACAAATCTCTTTCCGTCATCAACCAGAGTTCCGTCCACTCTGAACTCAACATAGAATTCGTACAGATGACCCTTTCTTCCCTTGTTGATCTCGATCCAGACCCTTACTCTCACATCATCATCTGCAGCTATCTCCTCCACATCCTTACCCCTGTTATCCACAACGTTTATGTATTCATCATCGGTATGAATGTTCACGTGCACAAAGATCGGAGAAACTCCAATTTCCAGATGATCGTAGAATCGTGAATTCCCTTCTGCATCCATCACTTCGAACCTAAACGAGAAATCTCCTGGTTCCACCCCCTGCCCCTCGACATCGTTCTTGTAGGTAATCCCCTCGTAGTACCACTTATACAGCACCGAGATATGGCCGGAGGATTCCCAGTAATTTGCTCCAAGGAACTCGATGAATTCAGACTCGTTCCCGTCCCTCCTGTCCTCCGCGGTTTCTGTGAGAGGGTTATCATTGCTTGTTATGTTGAGGATAAATGAATCGTATTCATGTGTCTTCGGTTAAGGAATGATCAACCATATTTGAGCTATTGATTTC
>CAZTGJ010000114.1:0-9684 GCA_964613025.1 uncultured Thermoplasmata archaeon
TTTGAATTAGACCCTTGAAAGAGAGAAGTTGTCGCCGAAGGCGACTTTCTTGTAGGATGATTTTGATATGTTGATTTGAAATATGAGGCATCTAAGATTCATCACATTTTCCAGTTGGAAGATTTTAAATATCGGATGTCAAAATCTCAACCCTGCAGGAATACCAATGGCCCGGCTGAAACTTCAGAAGAACTACGGACTCACAACTGCCCTCACCTTGGGCATCGGTACCATGATCGGCGCCGGTATCTTCATTCTTCCATCCTTCGCTGCCGGAAGGGCCGGACCAGCTGCCAGCATATCCTATCTCATCGGCGGTATCATTGCCATACTCACCGCTATCAGCCTGTCCGAACTCGCTACCGGGATGTCCAAAGCCGGTGGGAGCTACTATTTCATCAATCGGTCCCTCGGTCCCTTCTTTGGGACCATTACCGGTTTGGGTATGTGGGTCGGTCTCATCTTTGCTTCCGCTTTCTATATGATAGGTTTCGAGTATTATCTCTCCAGCTTCAACATTACATTCGGCTATGGTTCTTTGGTCTTAAATGAACGCGGAGTTGCATTTCTTATCACTGTCGGCCTTATTGGAATGAACTATTTCGGGACCAAGGGCGCCGGCAGCTTCCAGAATATCATCGTGATAATTCTTCTTGTCATTCTGGCACTTTTTGCAATAGGCGGGGCAACCCATATCCAACTCAACGGCCATGGAGATCGGGTGAGCGATTTTGCTCCTGAAGGGATCGGTCCCATTGTCGGGGTAGCTTCTTTGGTTTTCATCGGTTTCATGGGGTTCGAGGTCGTTGCCACTATGGCGGAAGAGATCAAAGAACCGGAGAAGAACATCTGGAAGGCCATGATCGGTTCGGTGGTTGTTGTCACAATATTGTATATGGTTATCATCATCGTTGCTATTGGGCTTTCCCCTCCAGAATACGGAGAACCTGGACCGGATGATGATCTGTCTCCCTCGGAGGTATTAAGCGAAAAAACAACTCCAATCACCTTCGCCGCCGAACAGTTCATGGGGGGGCCGGGGGGGGTGCTGATCACGCTTGCGGCACTTCTTGCTACAGTATCTTCTGCTAATGCAAGTATCCTGTCTGCTTCCCGGATAGGTTTGGCCATGGGAGAGGATAAGATCCTTCATCCCTGGACCCACAAGCTCCACGAGAAATATGCCACCCCCTCCAATTCCATCCTTCTGACAGGCGTCCTTATCCTGGCATTCCTGATCATCGGGCAGGTAGAAGCTCTTGCAGAGATCGCAGGCTTCATGTTCCTTCTCACCTTCATTCTTGTCCATTGGTGTGTGATAATACTAAGGAAGACCCAGCCGGAATGGTACACTCCAAGCTTCCGCTCCCCGTTCTTCCCCTATTTGCAAATTATCGGGGCAGTTTTCTGTATCATTCTTATGGGGTATATGTCTCTTACTTCTATTGGGGCAGGAGTGGGTATGGTTCTCATTTCTGTCCTTTGGTATCACTTCTGGTCCCGCAAGAAATCAAAGGTTGTGGGCGAAGTAAAGAAGGTGTTCGTGGAGAAGAAGATCGAAGAGGCAAAAAAGGTCATTTCTGATGAAGAGGGAGACCAGCAGCGGAAGATCCTGGTTCCGTTTTCAACAACTCTCTTCGAACCCTGGAAGATGACACTTGCGTCGGCCCTGGCAACTGATAAAGGAGTGATGGTACGACTCAATGTGGTCGAGATACCTGATCAAACCCCAATCGAGAGCGCCATGGATCATATCGTAGTTGACAATATCAAGAAAATGGACATTGTGAAGAAGCAGGATGAAAGGGTAACCGTGGAAAAGGAATACAAGCAGCTCATCGCCCACAGTGTCCCATATACTATAGTCAATGCTGTCCAGCAGGAAGATTGCGAACTTCTCTTTCTAAGCCGTTCCGAAGCGAAACTTCCCACTGCGAAGATCAGGGAAACCTTCACGAACTTTATCCTTCACAAAGCGAAGATCGATATTGCGGCCCTTGTGATGGGGAATGAGGTCAGAGCAGGACTCAAACCCAACGTAACCCCGAAGATCAAGAAGATCCTGGTACCATTCGACGATAACGCCCATACTATCCTTGCCATCGAGTTTGCAAAGAAGATCTCCGTTTCCGAAGGAGCCTCTGTTACCCTTTTCATGATGAGCTATAAGAAAAATCTAAAGGAAACCGAGGGGAAGATGGAACGGATCCTTGAGGATTTCCAGGGTGATAACTTTGTTATCGAACCCAAGATTGTCATCGGAAGGTCTCCTGCAAAGGAGATAATCAAGCTCTCTCAGGAGTACGATCTTATCGTTATGGGTGCTTCCCGTATGTGGGTGCTGAACAAGTTCCTCTTCGGGTCCATTCCTGACCGGGTCGTTGCATCTTCCAGCTGCCCGGTGCTCATCGCAAAAAAATGGGAGAGGCTGGCCCTTTCCCACGTGAAGGGCCGTATGTGAAATTGTGAGCTTCATGTAAGGTATGTGTCGGGTGTAGGGGTATGTTTCTTGCAGTTATTACAATGTAAGGCTCTTCTTTTCCGATTTCAGTTTCACTGAAAACCTCAATTCAGGACGCTATTTTGTGGGTTTATTGGTGAAAATGGTAGTGATAATATGAATGATAAAATCATTAATTTTACGCGAAAAGTGGCTAATAGAGCCGTGGCTTGCGGAGTGAGAATATTGGTGCCCGAGGGAGTAGGTGGTTAATGCAAAGAAAAAATAAGGAGATGTGTTAAAAAAATCGGTGATGGTACTCGGGCACCAACAAACTCAACAATTTCCTCGATATATATACATTGTGAAAAAAATAGGAAAAAACTTAAAACCTCCAATGCTTTTGTTGGTCTTCCGAGCCTTCCATTTTAAGGATGGCACGCACAACGATATACACAACGACAAATCCGCCCAAACATAGACTATTTAATCGATATTCTTTGGAATTGAACATTCCAAGAGTACTCAGGTCGATCTTACGATCTAACAGTCGATTCCTCACATGTCTATTCAATTTCCCCTGAAAACCTGCAATTATGTATGTACGTATGTTTGTGTGGAATTAGTTTATTCATATTCGGAAGAAAACGACAAGACGGTTTGGATAATCGCAAACCGAAATATCATTCTAGTTATTCATTGGAGGATTAATCACGGACAAACTAGGAAAGAAAAAGAAGAATAATAAGCATAAGGGCGCAAAAGGGAGGAACCCTGAAGATAATGAAGATGCCCTCAGAGGAAGTGAGGAAAAATATCTGACCCTGGCGGAAAGCATCCAGGATGGCATTTACTCACTCGATGCAGAAGGGAAATTCACCTATGTCAATGACGCGATCGTCAATCGGTCAGGTCAATCGAGAGAATGGTTTATCGGAAGAAGCTCTTTTGATGTTCTCAGAAAGGAGGATTTAGAGATTTCAAAAAAGAATTTCCAGGCAACCATGCGGGGGGAAGAGGCGGGGATGATCGAGGTTGCATATCCCAATGCGTCAGGAAAGTTAACCTGGGTGGAGGTCAACACATCCGCTATATATTCCGAGGGTAAGATCACAGGTCTTTTTGGTATTTCCCGCAATATCACCAATAGAAAGAGGGCAGAAGCTATTCAGAAGGTCATGGCTAACATTTCCAATGCTACGAATACAAGTGATGATCTTTTTGAGTTGTTTAAATCCATTCAGTATCATCTCGGGAAAATCATCGATACCACAAATTTTTTCATTGCTTTATATGAAAAGGAAACCGATCTTATCACGCTTCCCTATTTCAAGGATGAAGTAGATCAAATCAAATCACTGCCTGCCGGGAAATCGTTTACCTCAAACGTCATCCGTAACAATAAACCCTTTCTGATTACTGACAAGGATATCGACAATCTCGTGAAGACCGGTGAACTTGAGATAGTGGGAACGAAACCCAAAGTCTGGCTCGGAGTACCTTTAAGGTGGTCAGATGAGGTTGTCGGAGCTGTTGTTGTTCAAAGCTATACGGAAGAAGCAACCTATTCAGAAGAAGATTTTGATGTTTTAAAATTTGTTTCCGATCACATAGCAATTGCAATCAAAAGGAAGCAAGCCGATGAAGCCCTTCGTATCAGTGAGGAAAACTACCGTACTCTTGCTGAGAGTATTCAGGATGGGGTCTATTCGCTGGATTCGCAAGGATTTTTCACCTATGTCAATAATGCGATCGAAAGACGTTCAGGTCGGACCCGAGATTGGTTCATCGGAAGACATTCTCTGGAAATTCTCAGAAAAGAGGATAGGGATATTTCGGAAAAGGATTTCAATGCAACTATGAAGGGTGAAAATATTGGAATGTTCGAAGTGGCATATCCCAATGCGGAAGGAACACTCAATTGGGTAGAGGTCAATACGATCCCAATCCGCAAGGATAATGAGATCGTTGGAATATTTGGGGTGTCAAGGAACATCAACGAACGCAAGAAGGTGGAGGAAGAGATCAGAAAATCAGCCATGTATCTCGACACGATGTCTGATGCAATATTGGTAGGAACTGTTGACACCAAGATCATCAAAGTCAATGAAGCTTCAATCAAGTTATGGGGATATTCAGCAGATGAATTTATAGGGAAACTGGTCTTAGATCTGTTTCCTATAGAGGAACACCCAAAGCATAAGGAGGAAATGGGGATAGCAATAAAAGGTGGTATTAGCAGATCATTTGAAACGATTGCATTAACAAAAGAAGGAATACGAATACCCATTGAGTTGAAAGGGGAAATATTAAAGGATGAACAAGGTAATATTTTCGGACTCTCCGCAGTAATTAGAGATATAACAAAACGCAAACGAGCTGAGAAGGAGCTCCGGGAAAGTGAGGAGAAATATCGGAATCTCTTCCACTTTTCAAATGATGCAATCTTCATTCATGACCTTGACATGAATATCATTGATGTGAATCAGAAGGCCTTGGATCTTATGGGGTATACCGAAGAGGAAATGTTAGGCATGAAAGTGACCCAGCTTCATCCCAAGGATGCCCTGAAAAAATCGGGTAAAGCATTGCGTGATATTCAGGGAAAAAAGCATGTAAGTGCAAAGATCGATTTCAAGAAGAAGAATGGTGAGATCATGGATGCGATCAACAATTCCAGGATCATCGAGTATGAAGGCGGTCCAGCCATTCTTGGGATCGTGACCGACGTAACTGGAATCAAATTGACAGAGGAGAAGCTGAAACGATCAGAAGAAGGATATCGAAAGATCTTCGAATCCACTCGTGAAGGCATTCTTATTACTGATCTAAATGGGGTCATTACTTCTGCCAATCCTGGTGCCGCGGTTATGTTAGGATATGAATCCCCCAAGGATCTTGTGGGGAAAGCAGAAGAGGATTTCTTTCTGGAGCCAGAGAAAAGGGTGAGATTCTGCGAGGACCTCAAAGAGAAACAATATTTGCAGAACGTCGAGTTTCAGTTCATCAGAAAGGATGGTGAGATCATTCATGTTCTATCCACCGCATCCATTCAATCAGATGTCATAGATTCAGATAATATCAATGGGGAATTCAATCAGCAGATCATTTTTATGGATCTCACTGATAGAAAGCGCGCTGAGGAAGAAATGAAACGGCGTCTCATGAAATTCCGTCTGGAGGAGGGGAATTTCTATCTCATCAGAGAGTCCACCCCCACTCTTTCTCTTGAAGCATTTAAAGACCTGCAGAATATCGGATTCCAGGGGATTGTTCTTTCCCGAACGCTCAAGGAAGAGCTCAGAACCGATCTCCAGGAGGAATTCGAATACTACTGGTTGGCCGAGAAAGAATCACCTAATTCACTAAAACCAACCATTTCTGAGATCAAGAAGAAGCTTGAGGGGATCTCACGCCGTCAGGTAGTTCTGATCGACAGACTGGATTATATCGTGTTCAAGAACGGATTCAAGAGAACCCTCTCATTCGTGCAGTATCTCAGGGAATTGATCTATCTCAAGGGAGCCATCGTCATTCTTTCAATCGATCCCACTACTATGAAAAAAGATCACATCCGTCTTCTGGAAAAGGAATGTAAGGACGTTGAACCCCTTCACAAGAAGATCATTTCTGATGACCTCTTCAATATCCTGAAATTCACTTATCGCCAGAATACCCTTGGGATCAAACCATCGTACTCAGCTGTCGGGAAGGATCTCGGGATCAGTAAGCCCACTGTCAGAAAGCGTATCAGTGACCTCATTTCTACTGGGTACCTCAGAGAGGACGTGAAAGGGAGGAACAAAGCGATAGAACTTACTGAGCGAGGACGACAGCTCTTCTGGAAATGATCAATATCAAGATCTGAATAGTTGCAAATTCCCGTGTCCACACCTTCCCCGACCCTCTTCCGTTCCACTTTCCTCTCACCCTCTCCCCCCCCGCCCCTGGTTGAATATTCGTATGTTCGTTGGCTGATCGTTATTTATTTCATGACGTTTTCAAATTTGTAGTAGCATTCACTACAAAAATTTTAATATGCTTTTCTAGATTGTGAGAACAGTGATCCCATGAGAGAAATCTCTGAGAATGATGCAGAAGTTATCCCGGATGAATCTTCCGAAGTGGATGACAGTGACATATCACATCTCGGTGAGCTGGAACAATTTGACTCAAACAAGTTGTATGTGATTCAGGATACCCAGCTGAACAGGTCCCTTCCCAGAAAGACCGGTTCCCTTTGCCCCGAATGCGCCCGTCTCATTGCAGCGGAGCTTTTCGAGGAAAATGGCAAGGTAATGATCCAGAAGAGCTGCCCAGACCACGGTGAGTTTAAAGATATCTACTATGGAGATGCCGAACTCTTCCAGAAATTTGCGAAATACGCGGTGGATGGTGTCGGTGTCGAGAATCCCCAGATCCGTAAGACGGAGAACTGTCCATTCGACTGCGGCCTCTGTACTGCACATTATTCTCACTCCAGCATCGTGAACCTTGATCTCACCAATCGGTGCAACATGACCTGCCCGATCTGCTTTGCAAATGCCAATGCAGCAGGATTCGTGTACGAGCCGGATCTCGAACAGGTCAAAGACATGCTGAAGCTCCTCAGGAACATGAAACCTGTTCCTGCCCATGCGGTTCAGTTCGCTGGTGGAGAACCAACGGTCTATCCCCAGTTCTTCGAGGCGATAAAAGCAGCCAAGGATATTGGATTTCCCCAGGTCCAGGTGGCAACGAACGGACTTCGGATCGCCAAGGATCCCACATTTGCCCAGAGAATGCTTGATGCAGGAATGCACACAATCTACCTTCAGTTCGACGGTTTCAAGCAGCAGACCTATGCAACCGCAAGGAACAGATCGACCTTCCTGCAGGAGAAGCTCCAAGCGATTGAATATCTCAGAAGCACCAAACCACGGGCACTGGCCACAGTTCTTGTTCCCGTTATCGTGCGGGGAGTGAATGATGACGAGGTAGGAAAGATCGTCAATTTTGGACTGGATAATCTGGATGTTATCAGAAGTATCAATTTCCAGCCCGTATCATTTTCAGGCCGTATCAATGCAGAGGAACGCCTCAAGGGACGATACACCACCTCAGATCTTATCCATGATTGTGTGGAGCAGACCGACTTCCTGACCAAGGATGACTTCTATCCGGTACCCATGGGAGCGGCTTTCGCAGAGATGGTTTCTCTCATCACCGGCCAGCCGAAACTGGCATTCAGTACTCATCCCGGATGCGGTGTGGGATGTTATATCTTCAAAGGTGACGACGGTAAATACTGTGGAGTTTCCCAGTTCATGGATGTCGAAGGTATGTTCGAGGAGATCATGGAGATCACCCACGAGCTCAAAGGTAAGCGATTCCAGAGAGCACGAGCAACGAAGCGTGCTCTGGGTATCCTCAAGTACGTGGACCGATCACGATTACCAAAGGGCCTTGATGTCTACAAACTCATGAAGGACGTTCTCATCAAGGGTAATAAAGAGGGGCTCAGGGAGTTCCACTGGCGTGTTCTTTTCCTTGGAACGATGCATTTCATGGATAGATATAATTATGACATTGAACGAGTAAAACGGTGTGCAGTTCATTACGTCACTCCGGATGGTCGGCTCATCCCATTCTGCGCCTACAACACAGGCCCGGTCTACCGCCAGCAGGTGGAAAGCAAATTCGGTATGACGTTCGACGAATACACATCTAAAACCAATGAGAAGATAGCCCCACTGGAGTAATTGGAGGCAGGAAAGTATGGAAATCGATCGGACAAAATGTATGTACTGCGGTGCTTGTGTGGGCACGTGCCCTACATTAGCGCTGATTCTGGAGGAGACCAGAGTTCGATATTACGAGGATAAATGCATCCAATGCGGATTCTGTGAGATAGTGTGTCCACCCGGTGCGATTGATCTGAACGGGGAGGGAGCAGCATGATGTTTCCGCAGGATATCAGCGAATCACTGGAATATGACATCGTGGTGGTGGGGGGGGGGCCGGGGGGAAGCACCACCGCCAAATATGCCGCCCAGAACGGAATGAAGGTACTCATCATCGAGAAACGTCAGGATGTCGGAACACCAGTCCGATGTGGAGAGGGTGTGGCAAAGAGCTGGGTTGACAAGGTAGGGCTTACCGCAAACCCGGAATGGATCTCCAATGAAGTGAAAGGGGCCAAGATGATCTCCCCGGACGGGCATGTCATGGAGCTCACCGAGAAGATGGCTGGCAACGAATGCGGATACGTCGTAAAACGGGAGCTCTTCGACAAAGACCTCCTGAAGATGGCAATTCTGGAAGGTGTTGAGGTCATGGTGAAGACCAGTGCCCTCAGCCTGCTAAAAGATGAAGATGGCAAGGTTATCGGTGTCCACGCAAAAACCGGAGGAAAGGAGTTCGACATCTTCGCAAAGATCGTTATCGGTGCTGATGGATTCGAATCCCTTGTGGGACAATGGGCTGGCATCAACACCCGTCTCTGTCTTGAGGATATAAACACCTGTTACCAGTATCACCTCGTGGGAATCGATGTTGACGAGCAGTTCAACGAGTTCTACGTTGGCAGTGATGCTCCCGGCGGGTATGTCTGGGTGTTCACAAAGGGACCTCATGAGGCGAATGTCGGCATCGGAGTGCAGGCAAGCCAGATGAAGAATAAGGGCGATCCGAAGCGATACCTGGACAAGTTCATTGCAAAATACCCGCATCTTGCAAAAGGGTACCCCATCGAGGAGGTGGCAGGTGCAGTTTCCGTGTGCCCACCACCCGATACTGCGGTCACGGACAACGTCATGCTCGTTGGCGATGCCGCGAGGCTCATAGATCCAATGACCGGTGGCGGGATCATCAATGCAATCATCTCCGGAAGATTTGCCGGTGAAGTTGCTGCCGAAGCCATTAAAGCTGGTGATACCTCAAATGAGTTCTTCCAGAAATACGACGAGCTCTGGAAGGAGGATCTTGAGGACAGACTTCTCAGGAACTATGTGGCAAAGGAGAAGCTCTGCCATATCAGCGATGATATTTTCAACAAGATCATCGAATCCTTGGCCGGCTACAAGATCGAGAAGATCACCACCCTGGATATTCTTAGGATGGTGCAGGAGCGCTACCCCGAGGTTGTGGAAGAGCTCGAAGATCTCTTGTAATTTTTCCATTTTTTGTGCGGCTGTGATCCAGCCTGGTAGGATGGAAGCTTCCCAAGCTTTTCGCTCGGGTTCAAATCCCGGCAGCCGCACTCA
>CAZTGJ010000115.1:0-9608 GCA_964613025.1 uncultured Thermoplasmata archaeon
TTTGAATTAGACCCTTGAAAGAGAGAAGTTGTCGCCGAAGGCGACTTTCTTGTACGGGGTTATTGGGATCACCGCTGTTTATGGATCGAATATCAGGATAATGAACAGTACGTTCTCGAATAATTCTTACGCAGGATTATATCTGCGGTATGTCGATAATTCATCAATCATTGGAAACAATGGCAGTGGGAATGTCATGTACGGCATTCTTCTCTACAATGTAGAAAACAATGAAGTTCTGAATAATAGCTGCCGGTGGAATGAATATTATGGAATACAAATCAACTATGGGCAGTTCAATGCCGTACACGGTAATACGTGTGAAAAAAACAAATATGGAATTTATCTTACCAACTCCGTTAACAATACGATCACGGGTAATGATTTTTTGGATAATCAGTATGGAATATATCGGGGAGGCAATTCAGATGATAATGATTTCCGGTTCAACTCAATTGTGGGGAATTCTCTCTACGGTGTGTATTCACCCTATGGACCCCTCAATGCCACATATTGCTACTGGGGTGACGATTCGGGTCCCTACCATCCGGACGAGAATCCAAATGGAACTGCAAACAATGTCACAAACAAGGTGACCTTCAAACCCTGGCATTACCTGCCAACATGTGACATTTTGTCAGTGAATCCATCAATCGCCAGGGAAGACGAAATAGTTATCTTCCGGGGCCAGGGTAATGCCACCGGGGATATCACATACTTCATATGGAGCTCCGATATGGACGGTGAATTCTATCGAGGTTCCGAACCAGAGATTACCCATGATGGTTTCAGCAACGGGACCCACACGATCACACTTCAGGTCATGGACGATATGGGCTTCATGAGCAATCCACAATCCACACTATTGACAGTTAATGGTATTCCCGTTGCCCACATCGACACGATCACCCCCTCCCCCACCCACCCCTCAACCCCTGTCAGGTTCACCGCTACCGGAACTGACGACGGAACAATCGTCATATATACCTGGTCATCTTCAATTGATGGCGAATTCTACAATGGCACACAAACCGAATTCACACACCCGGGATTTTCAATCGGAATCCATACCATCACCCTCAAGGTGCAGGATAATATCGGGGCATGGAGTCTTCCCATTACACAGGAACTGATCATCCACACAAAACCCACAGCCTCAATCGATTCTATTACCCCCTCTCCCGCCCCCCGGTCAACCACCGTTCGTTTCATCGGTTCCGGTACTGACGACGGTTCAATCACCCGATATTCATGGTCATCATCTCTCGACGGGGAATTCTACAATGGAACTGACTCTGAGTTCGATAATTCATCTCTGCGCTTGGGTGCTCATACCATCACATTAAAGGTTGAGGACGATCTCGGAGCCTGGAGTGAGGAGGTAACAACCACCCTGGAAATAACAGAAAATGAGGGGGGGAGCGGTGGAGGAGGGGGAGACGATGAGTTCTTCCTCTTCGAAAAGATCGGACCCCTTCCCATCATTGCCATTATTGTGATCATCTGTATCGTCGCTGCTGGCGGAGCGGGGGCAACAATGAGGAAGAAAAACAGCCAGGTGTGGGAAACCCCACCTTCAACAAATTCCGCACCTCAACATGAGCCCCTGACCGAGACCCAACCCCCGACTCACTGGACATGTCCCACGTGCAATAAACCTGTTGAGAGCCAATATGCATTCTGTCTTCAATGCGGGACGAAACGTCAGTGAGTAGGCCACCATTCGATTCTATCCATCTCGATCTTTCATGAATGGATCATGTTCAATGATCATCTTCTATGGTTTCCTAACGCTTTTCTCCCCCGCCATTTCTCCCGTCCCCCCTATTTTTCTGTGCCAAAACTATTTTTCCCCACTCCATTTCTCTCCCCCTCCATTTCCCGTCCCCCTATTTTCCTGTGCCAAAACTATTTATCCCCCCTCCATTTCCCTCCCCCCATGAGCAACGATGGGAACACCGGTCTATCATCCACCCCTCGCTATCAACTGGTCATCTTCGACATGGATGGGGTCCTCACCGATCACGTCAGCTCCTGGATGTATATGCACACCTATTTCAACGTTGACAATGAAAAAGGATATCGTGACTACAAGGAGGGCAGGATCGACGATCTGGAGTTCATGAGCCAGGACATCCGTCTCTGGAGGAAGAACAAACCCGATATCACCGTTGACGATGTCCGGACCATCCTTGATCACATTCCCTATATGCCAGGAGCGCAGGAGGTTTTCCGTCAGCTCAATCAGCATGGGGTCAGGACCGCCATTATCTCGGGAGGACTCGATTCCCTTGCAACACGTCTCCAGGACGAGCTTGGGGTCACCTGGGTTCGTTCCAACGGTCTTGAGACCGATGGTAATGGCCGGCTCACCGGAGAGGGAATTCTGAGGGTGTCACTCCGTTCCAAGGATGATATAGTCCGTGAGATCGTTCAGAAAGCTGGCGTTACCCTTGAACAGACAGCCGCTATCGGGGATACCAGGATCGATGCCTCAATGCTGAAGATGTGTTCTCTGGGGATCGCTTTCGACCCCAAGGACCAGATCACAGAGGATAGCGCGGATGTGGTCATCCGCAAGAAGGACCTTCGGGAGATCCTGAAATATCTTATCTGAATTGATTGGATCGGCTTCTGGGAATAGTCCCCGGAAAGCATAAATATCATACTGCATACCCTTCTTTCCTATCCTCTGGACAGGGTGAGGATGCGAACAATTCACGTGGTGTCATATGGAAGGAGCGGCAAAGCAGTATCCCACTGACAAAGAGGTCTTCTCAATGAATAGAACGATAATCCTCGGTTTCCTCATTTTCATCTCCATAGTTATTTCCACTCTTATTCTGCTATCATCGATTCTTCCCACTGCGGAGGCTGACAAAGAACCGATCTGGTCCGAGAGTACGGATGATCTGATACATTCCGTTGCTATGTCCGGGGACGGGGAGTATATGGTGAGCGGGGGCCGGGAAGGGATTCTTGCACTTTATCGACAGGATAGCTCAACTCATCTCTGGGAATGGGATGCCGGAACCCGCATTATGGTAGTGGCAATGTCCGACGACGGTTGGCACATTGTGGCTGCGACGAATGACAGTCGGACCGTATATTTCAATCGCTCAAGTTCAACCCCTGTCTGGACATACACGGGATCTGACATGGTGATGTCCCTTGACATCTCCTGGAATGGATCATTTATCGTTGCCGGCGGTCGTGACAAGAATATCACACTCTTTAGGAATGATTCGCCGGTTCCACGTTGGCAGTATACAACAACTCAGTGGGTCGATAGTGTCGCACTTTCAGAGAACGGAAGCAGGATCGTCGCTGGTTCGCGTGACAAGAATGTGTACTATTTCTCCTCAGAAAGCTCCGATCCCCTCTGGAGTTACACCACCGGAGGTACCGTGAAATCTGTTGGTATCACCGACGACGGGACCCACTCTGTGGCTGCATCATCGGACAATTACCTTTACTATTTCTCTGAGGACAATTCCTCAGCCATGGACCCGATCTGGAAGAAGCGAAGTATCGACATCGATGACACTGCAATCTCTGGAAACGGTGAGTATATCACCTCCTTCAAATACAGCGACCGGATAAATGTCTTCGATAGGAACGGCACATTCATCAATGGCTGGGACGTTGATACGAGCACGGGCGATGTTGCCTTCTCGCATGACGGTGACAAGTTGGCTGTCCAGAGCGGGAGTGACTATCTTTTTCTCATCGACAAGGACTGTGAGAACCCGCTATGGGAATATTTTTTCCCAGCCAATGTAGGCGGAATTGCGATCTCCGCCGACGGACTGTGGATCATTGCGGGGGGGGATAACAATAGGGTAGCCCTTTTCGGAAACGATGATCCGATTGCAGAGATCAGGACCATGAACCCGAATCCCGCACTTCTATATGAGAACATACTCTTCCGTGGGGATTCAGAGGATGATGATTCAAACCTCACCCACGTCTGGATCTCGGATATCGATGGTGAACTTTACAACGGGACGGATGATGAATTCACCAATTCCTCCCTCTCACTCGGAACCCACTCGATCTCCTATCTGGTGAGGGATAGTTTTGGAGTATGGAGTGACCTCGTCACCTCGGAACTGATCGTTCACCGCAAACCGGTGGCCTTCATCACCAATATCACCCCAACCCATCCTAACCTGGGTGAGGAAGTTCTCTTCAACGGATCGGGTGATGATGACGGGGTGGTGAATCGGTACTCCTGGTTCAGCTCCATTGATGATGACCTTTTCTACGGACCATCACCCTCCTTCACCACCAGCGATCTCAGCGTGGGACTGCATACGATCACACTTCGGGTCAAGGATGACCAGGGTTCTTGGAGTGATCCCGTTCACATGGAACTGAAGGTCAATTCACCTCCCACGTGCTGGATCGTTTCCCAATCCCTTCAATATGCCGTTTCAGGTGATACCCTCTACTTCAATGGCTCCTCATCTGACCCCGGTGGGAGCGTTGAAGAGTATGAGTGGACCATGACAGGTCCCGATCAGGTGGAACGTTATCGGTGTGATACCCCTCACATGGTGTTCGACCCCCAAACTGTTCCGGACCTGGAGAGCTGGTTCCTGCCCGGGAACTTCACCATCTCCTATCGGGTCTGTGATGATAACGGGCTGTGGAGCGATGCGAAGATCGCTTCACTAATCGTTCATGAACGGCCCACTGTAGAGATAGATGTCATTGACGGGACGGTTTTTCCGGTAAATACCGTTCTCCAGATCCCGGGAATCGCAACAGACGAGGAGCCCATTGAGCCAAGTAACCACAGATGGATCATTCGGAGCAATACGACCCAGTACGAATGGTTCAGGTTCGGAAGTACTCTTTTCAAGGCCCTTGATCCAGGGGAGTATACCATCGAGTACTGGGTCGTGGACGTTCATGGTGCTTCCAGCGAAACCGATACATCCTGGATCGCTGTTCGTACTCCTCCCACGATTGATGCTGTCGAACTATCCCTCATCCATTCCGATGGTCAGATTATGCTGGTGTTGTATGCCGATGCATCGGGGGAGGGGGATATCATGCTCTATTCATGGTCGTCTTCCCGCGATGGGGAGCTCGGGAACACAACAACCTCGGATCATTCCGTTTCCAATCTGAGTTTGGGCGACCACACGATCACCGTCCTGGTAAGGGACAGCAATGGTCTCTGGAGCGAGGAGGCAACAGAGACCATCGTTGTTCATTCAAAGCCAATCGCAGTGATCTCATACATCGATCCATCCCCTTCCCATGAAACCCAATCGGTGGATCTCCAGGCCGGATACATTGATGACGGATACATCGTGCGGTATCGATGGCATAGCTCATTGGACGGGTATTTCTATAATGGCTCCAATGACCTGGTTTCCCATGCCAGTCTGACTGCAGGGAACCATACCATCACTCTAACGGTTCAGGACAACCATGGGGTCTGGAGTGAACCGGTGAACACCTGGCTTATCGTAGAGGAATGGGTGATCGGATATGACGGCCCGATAGTGGTCATTCTTTCTCCTAGGCAACTGGATATCGTATCCGGAGTTGTTAATGTCACGGGGTATTCTCGGGATGACCTCTCCACTATCATAAGGATCGATATCAGTTTCGACGACCGGACCTGGGTGCATGTGCATGGTTTCAGTTACGATCAGGTAAATGACAGATATGATTACTGGTATCTCTGGGATACATCCGAGATCGAGGATGATGATGTCAATAACGGAATGGTCAGGATCACGGTTCGCGCACAGAATGAAAGAGGATCCGATAGGGTCTTCCGGGTTTCGGTATTTCCAGAAGGGCTCGGTGGCGGCGAGGAGGGGGACGATGGATTCTCATTTGATCATGTGAGATGGGACATGGGCATTGCTGCAGGGATCATGGTGGTTATTCTTATCTTCATTGGGTATCTCACATTCATCTTCGACTGGAATACATTCTATCGGAAATACCCCTGGGTCCGTCCCATATCTTCCACGGTCGACTGGTTATTCAAACATCCCATCACCTCTCTTAAGTTTCTTGTCGTCTTCGCCCTTCTCATCGGGGCGATCGGGTCAATGAACTATTCCTGGCTTTTCCTTCTCTGTATCATCATCGTGGGATCCGGGGTCTTTTTTATGTTCACTCACTTCATTGCGAGAGATTCACGGAAGATCCGATCTCAATTCCCACCAATAAAAGCATCGCATGGAAGACCTCGCTCAATGACCATTCCGGTAGCCCGGTCCACGGAATCCCCCCCTTCGTCGCCACTCGATACCCCTGCCTTCGCCGCTTCCCCCCCACCCCCCCATCATTCAGTATCCGATCAGTCCGTATCACCAATTCCTGAAGTTCCTGAAGATCGATCATTCTCTTTCTATAAATATTCGGATCGGGAACCCAGTGAAATTGATGAGGATCTTGTCCATCTTCTTTCCCAGGCACAGCACTACGGCCTGCTGGCCGGCTGGGATATTAACCGATTCAAGCAGCATACCGAGGAGCAGATGAACGAAGTCTCCGATGAGCCAAGGGACTATTCCTGGCTCGAACATGCAATAACCTGCTCCTATGAGGATGGCTTCCTGGTGGATTGGCGATTTGCCAGCGATCATGTTCTATCCTGGGTCAACACCTTCCTGAAAAAACACGGACTTTCCTTTCTTCCCGCGGAACCCGATGCCAGGGACGAGATGCTGGATCCGGAAACCGGCCTCCGAAAGATCAGTCTGATATTCACAGCACCGGATACCCCATCTGTGGGAGCTAAGGATCCGAAGATCCCGGAAACGAAAGAACCCCGGTTCCCACACATCGTTACCTTCAAGACACCCGCAGACATCATACGGTTCGTGAACAGGATGATCCGGCCCTACCAGCTTGTATTCCTCGAACGTGAAGAAGGGGGGGATTCCTATGAATTCGCACTCTTTTCAGTCTGGAGGGCAGATGAAATGCTCAGGGATGATCGTTTTACATTCCACACTGTAGCATAGGAAGGACCATGTTCACTATCACATCCGTGTCAACGTCACTTTGTCCATTCCAGTCACATCTATCATTATCAAAACTATTGCTCATAGCATACGAACACCATAACCAAAACCATCAATAGTATCATCTACCTTTCTTTTGCCGTCCCCCCATCAATATATCTATCGAAAAACAGAGGTTCACATGCGATTCTTTGTGTACGGCATCGTTCAGGGAGTGGGGTTCCGTCCCACGGTTTACACCATTGCCCGAGCCATGGGCCTTCGCGGCTATGTGCGCAACAACGGTTCCAACGTGGAGATCTGTGTCGACCGGCAGGGAGAGGAATTCATCAGGAATCTCAGAGAGGAGCTCCCTCCCCTTGCCAATATTGAAAGGATCGATATGATCGATGGCCCCGGAAGCTCGGGAGCGACGGGTTCCGATAGCTCAGACAGCTCCGGGGAAATGAGTTCCGTTATTGATCCAACCGACTATTCCGAATATCCTGAGTTTATTATTATTCCCAGCACATCAGGAAATCGGAGCTCCTCCATACCTGTGGACACTGCACTGTGCGATCCCTGCATCTCCGAACTTCTCACCCAGGGAGATCGGCGGCACAACTATCCTTTTACTAACTGCACCGACTGCGGAGCACGATACTCGGTTATCCGTGATCTTCCCTACGACAGAAAGAACACCAGCATGTCCCCCTTCCCCCTCTGCTCCTCATGCTCCTCGGAGTATATGGACCCCGGGAACAGACGCCTCCATGCTCAGACCATCTCCTGCCCCCAGTGCGGACCAGCCTACAGACTGTACAATCATGATGGAACATCTATCACCTCACCCGATCCTTTTATTGAATTCGCACGAGCACTTGAA
Organism: uncultured Thermoplasmata archaeon; assembly: GCA_964613025.1. Classification (GTDB taxonomy): domain Archaea; phylum Thermoplasmatota; class DAOVMN01; order DAOVMN01; family DAOVMN01; genus CAZTGJ01. The sequence goes on from CAZTGJ010000115.1 coordinate 7,867, forward strand.
GAGGGCAGTTTCGGAGTACTCAAGAGCTGGGGCGGTATGCACATCCTTGCTTCCCTGGACACCATTCCCGCATTGCGCGAGCGATACAAGCGGAGAACCAAACCCTTTGCCCTCATGTTCAGGAACATCGACGCTGTCCGCAGGCATACTCATCTGACAGATGATGAAGAGACACTCCTCACCTCCTCACCCAGACCCATCCTCCTTCTCCGGAAGCGCCAGGGATTTCCCTTCCTCGACGATGCCGCACCGGGACTTGATTCCGTGGGTGTCATGCTTCCCTACACCGCTGCCCATCATATTCTGTTCCGGCATCTCACCGCTGATGGGATTGTTGCCACCTCTGCCAATCTTCCGGGAGAGGCAATGATCACAACCAATGACGAGGTGTTCTCCCTGGGGATGGACCTGAACCTCCTCCACAACCGGGAGATCGTCCAGCGGGTAGATGATTCCCTCGTGAAAGTGTACCACGATCAATATAATGCTGCCACCCCACTCTTCATACGGAAGTCCCGTGGTTTCGTACCCACCTTCCTGGACCTCGGATTCGATCGTTCCATCATTGCTGTTGGCCCTGAGCGGAATGTCACCGGTGCCGTGGCAGCCAACTCCCGCCTCTTCCTCACCCAGTACATCGGGAACACCCGGAACTATTCCAACCTCATGTTCCTCGAGCACGCTCTGGACCACCTCCTCAATCTCACCGGAGCCGAGGATCCAGGGATCGTTGTTCGGGATATGCATCCCGGCTATGCCACCAACCGTGTGGCCCGCTCGTTCTCAGAGAGATACGATGCGGAAATAGTTCAGATCCAGCACCATCATGCCCATGCCGCCTCCCTGCTTCTGGATACCGGGATCGAGGAGATGGTCATACTCACCCTGGACGGGACGGGCTACGGACCGGATCAGACGGTCTGGGGGGGAGAAGTGCTCTGGACCAACGGCCCGGAGTATCAGAGGATCGGAACCCTGGAAGCTATGCCCATGCCAGGAGGAGACCTCACTGTACGCGATCCCAGACGTCTGGTGTTCTCCCTGGGTGAACTCACCGGTAACCCTCAATCCTACTTTACCGAGTCCGAGGAAAGGATACTCAGAACAGCAATGAAGACCAGCCCGATGACAACAAGCATGGGCCGGATCCTGGACAGCCTGTGCTGTATCCTCGGAGGATGGTGCCAGCGGAACTACGATGGGGAGCCTGCCATGCGGCTGGAGCCTCTGCTGGAAAGCGGAAGATTTACAACGGACTTACTCGATACGGTTGCTATCAGGAGGGGGGCGGGGGCAGGTGACTTCCAGCGGGACGGAGTGCATGTTGTCAGCCAGCTTGAACTCTATTCCCAACTTTTCGGGATCATTCAGGGAAGCACGCCTACCGGTCAGGAAGCATCAGACCTTGCCCACACCTTTGTCCGCCGGATCATGGATGGGTATGTGGATATTGCCTGTGATCATGCGGAGATGAGAGGGTTGGAGCATATCGGGCTTACGGGTGGAGTAGCCTATTCGTTACCTATGATACGGATGTTCGAGGAGGCTGTGAGGAAGCGGGAGATAGTGCCGGTTATCCATGAGCGACTGCCACCCGGGGATGGGGGGATCAGTGCGGGACAGGTGTTTGCTGTCGGGATGGAACAATCCAATCCATGATGATGGTGAGCGAACAGGGAATGAAAAACTTATAGTATAAATCATTAATTTCCGTAAAATATTAATACTAATTCCGGCTCTTG
>CAZTGJ010000116.1:0-9569 GCA_964613025.1 uncultured Thermoplasmata archaeon
CCGATTGTATCCATATTCAATAATATTTTACCGTTAAATTCCTTACGACTCTCTGGAAATCCAATCTCCGTGGTTCGAACTTCAGCAGCGCTCACTGCAACAATGCGGATTTCAGCGATGCATTGGGAGAGAAATCAAAGTTCTGGAAAGCTCACCTCAGGGAAGCTAACTTCGGGGAATCCCGATTCGATGAATCCGATTTCAGTGACTCTCACTGCGAGGGAGTCTCCTTCTGGCAGGCCAGTCTCAAAGGTGCGGATTTCGGCGATGCCCACTGCACCGATGCGGATTTCAGCAGTGCCAACTGCCAGGAGGTGGACTTCACCAATTCCGGTCTCAGGACCTGTAAGATGGACAAGAAGACCAATCTCTATCAGTGCTGGTTCTACGGCGCCGAGATCGAGGGTTCCAAACTGAAGTATGCCATCAAGTCATTCTTCCGATCCGACAAGGAGCTCATTCCATTTCCCGAGGAGCAGGATGCAGCGGATGCGAAGAACAAGGACGAAGCGAAGGAAAAGCTGGAAGAGTCACGGACCATCTACCTTGACTTCAAGAACTATCTCACCACCCAGGGGCTCTACGCTGAGGCAAGTGAGTTCTTCATTAGAGAGCGTGAGATGAACCGGGCAATGATCAAGTACCGGATCAAACCCTGGAAGGGGTTCACCGTCAAGAGGGAGGAGAACATGTCCACTATGAAATTTTATTCCCTTCTCATCTTCCAGTACTTCGATTGGCTCAAGGAGAACCTCGAGGATGCATCGGCCTTCATATTCTACACCATACTCTATCATTTCGGACGATATGGAGAGAAGCCCCATTACATCGTCGGATGGTCAACCGTTATGATCTTCTTGTTCGGTATTCTGTATGGTCTTGGGCAGGGTGTCAACGGAATAGGAGTCGACGGGTTCCTGAATGCTTCACGTAACTACATCTATTTCAGCATCGTCACGTTCACGACACTTGGATACGGAGATCTTCAGCCCCTTGGTTGGTGGAGGATCCTGGCCGGGCTTGAAGCGGTTTTCGGGGCTTTTTCCATGTCATACTTCGTGGTTTCGTGGATGCGTAAGGTGACCCGGTAAACAGGTTGCCATTATCTCGTCATAAGGTTATCCCGCCTTCACCGGCTACTTTAATGTGCATTCCAAAAACCTTTCCACTTCATCCTTGCACTTCATCCTTACACTTTGCATTCTAAAAGCCTTCGCACTTCATCCTTACACTTTGCACTTTATCCTTTCACTTCATCCCTGCACTTAGCACTTCATCCGAGCACTTTCCCCCCTTCCCTACTTTCCCAATCATATGTCTTCGCTATCCTCACCTTCCCCCCCACCTCCCCCTCTAATATGGTAATAGTTTTTCATTTTCGGTAACAGATTATCGTTTGGATTAGAGCCATTATCACCTGAACGGATTTCCCCCCATCACTGATGTGAGATCAAAGGTACATGGACCTGAGATCCGCCAGATGGATCTTCGCGGCGAAAAGATGCGATTGTCCCCAGCCAAGCCTGCAGTCCGCCCATACCGGATGAACTCCCACGTCGGAGATGGCAAGCCCGATATAATCACCCATGAAGATGTTCCCTGACTGATGGTATCCATAGGAGCCATTGGTGGCATTGGTGGTAACCTGGAGATTCGGGAGCCAGTTCACGCCATCCTCCGACCATGCCAGGTAGGTGTGGAGCAGCGTATCCTCGGGGTCATCCCGGCGATCATAGAACACCACCCCAACTTCCCCCTGTGGACTCACTGCCACCCAGGGAAAGAACTGATAGGATTCACCGATATCATCGTTCACCACTGTGGGTTCCGTCCAGGTATCCCCTCCATCTGCCGATCGGATGATGACGATATCGGTGTTCCCGTTGCTGTTGTCGTGCCACACTGCATACAATGTCGCATCGTTCTGCCCTGTGGAGGGGTCCGCTGCAAGTGCCGGCATGGTGGGAACGCGATATTCCGCGTTCGGGATCTCGAACACCCAGTCCACATCGGCGATCTCTCTAGGATTGGTCCACCCATATGCCGCACCGTCAGCCGTGTTCTGGGCAAGGGTAAGCTTGTTGGTGTCATAATCTATCCAGATGACATTCAGAACACCATCGCTCCCCATGGCAAGGGAACTCCCCTGAACGGCATCCCCTACTGCAATCCAATCGGATATTGGATAGTAATCCCAGTTGTCTCCTCCGTCAGTGGAGCGGCCAAAGAAGATCCTGCTCCCGTCAGGGAAGAAGGGGGTCCAGGTAAGATACATATTCCCGTTATCCTGATCGACTATGAGCCACTGTTTATCATGGAACAAACCCTGGGATTCCCAGGCCATGACGATGTAGGGATCACCCCATGTTTCCCCGCCATCTTGGGATTCCGCGATCCAGAGTGCATTCCTCCCCACCCCCAGGAATCCTGTCCCATAGGCCAGACCGCAGTAATAGGCGGTACCGTCGGGACCGAAGGCCACCACCGGATCGGAGGATTGATCATACTCCAGAAGTACGGAACCCGGCTCTCTTCCCACGAGCCCGTCCTCCCATGTTTTCCCTCCATCTTTTGAATAGAAATACCCGGCCCACACGATGTATCCACCGTTTCCATTGGGGCCCAGGGCGTAATCCTTGGAACCTGCGACGAGATTGTCAGGATCAGTGGGATTCACGGCAACGGTCACCTCGTTGTCCGGACCGAAGGTTGAGGTTGCATCCACATTCTCAGGAGGCCAACCCGGCGGGAGATTACCGTCATCCCCTCCATAATCATCCACGTCATCATCATCGTCAAGCGTGTAGACCATTCCTGCCAGAATGATCACGATGACCAGGATATTGACCATCAGGCTAAGCTTTACCTCAGCTTCGTCTCGTGGCCTCATCCTGAGGAGCCCTGAATGTGCTTTGGCTCCAATGTGTGAGTGTCGTGAGTGGGGATGCATGAGTTGATCCTCATGCGGATGTGTGACTCATCCTTTTCAAAGTTTTTGGTAGTGGAAGTGAGTTTGGATTATAAAAGAGGAAATCATTTAACACTGAATACAGCAGTGTATTTCAAGAAAATTCCAAAGAAAAATGAAGTCAAATCAATTTTCCACAGAAATCTGATATTGGACTTCATTTCCATTGCCGATCTGCTCGATGAACCCTGCTTCCTTCAATTTATGTAAGTGGTATCCAAGTGTTTTTGGGTTCATATTGAGGGCGTCCTGCACATTTTTTCGTGAAGCACTTTTTCTTTCCTTCAGGAAGTCATAGATCTTTTCCTGACTTGGGGATAGGAGAAAACCATTCTTCCCGTTCACTTTGTGATTTTTCAGTTTTTTCGGGTAGAAGGTCTTCAATCCCATCTCCTTTTTCGATGTGATGAGATTCTTCTTTTCCAGAATGTTCAAATGATGGACAATGGTACCGTACCCGAGATCCATTTCCCGATGGATCTTTGTGAGATTGATACCTGGATTCTCATGCAGAAAGGTATAGATCGTGTTCCGGTTCGGCTGATCCAGGAGCTCATCTTTCTCGATTTTTGAGTAGAGGGGTAGTGCCAAGAGGGAGAAGAGAATATACCTGAAATCCTCACGGAAAAATCCTAGACCGATGAGACCGAAGGCGCCTATTAATACTAGACCTGCCGCAGACTGGGAGGGATTTGGAATATAGGTTTCGTCTTCGTTATCATCCTCATTATTTGGATCATTTATTCCCGATGTTATATTAATCTTCAGTGCATACACATCATATTCCCCATTGTGGGAATTATCGTAACTGCCGGGAGTCGTGGGAAAATCTGGAGACTCGGTATAGCCTGTTACGTAAACTCTATTCTCGGATTCAAGGTATATGGCCCAATTGAGTTCTCTTTCCTCACCTCCGAAAAAGGTTGAATAGAGTAGTTCGGATCCATCGGAATTCAATTTACATAGAATGCCATCCCAATTACCATTATGAGAGTCATCATAACAACCAGGGGTTACTGGAAAATCAGTAGATCCATTGTCTGAAAAGGCTGAGCCTGAGATGTAAACATCATTGTTCGAATCAAGAGCTATCTGAGAATGGAATTCATTATCACTCCCCCCTAAAAGGGTGGAATAGACTACACCCGAACCATCTTGATTCATTTTCAAAACAATAATATCTGAACCCCCGGCTAGTGAACTATCAAAGCATCCGGGGGTTGTCGGGAAATCGTCTGAAAAGGTCCATCCAGTGAGATATGCATTTGCTTCAGAGTCAAGAGCAATACGCCAGCCCCGATCCCAATTCTTGCCGCCGATATACGTTGAGTACACGAGATCTGAACCATCCGATGTTAATTTGAATAGAATGATATCAGTATCTCCGCCATTGTATGAATCATCATAACATCCTGGGGTTGTTGGAAAATCGGTAGAGCCAGTTGCTCCAGTAACATATATATTGTAATCCGAGTCCAATGCGAAACTCCCACCAAACCATTCAACATGTGATCCACCAATGAATGTTGAAAAGATAAGATCAGAACCATCTTGGTTTAATTTTAAAATAAAACAATCCCCACGGTCATTATATGATGTGTCATATGCTCCAATGGTTGTCGGGAAATCAGGTGAATCAGTAATTCCAGTGACATAAACATTGTTCTGGTCGTCGAGTTCAAGGGCATATCCTTCCTCCGGGGCATTAGCCCATCCAAATTCATCTGGTTCGAAAAATGCAGTAACTTCGGAACCACCGATAAAAGTTGAGTACGTAAGGTTTGATCCATCAGGTGAGATTTTACAGACGAATACATCAGTTCCCCCATTAAATATTGGATCATAACTTCCAAAAGTCGTTGGAAAATCAGCAGATGATGTGTAGCCTGTAATATACATAAAATTATTTGAATCAATCGCAATAGCCCGACCATAATCATCAAAACTTCCACCAATGTATGTGGAATACAGCATATAAGATCCATCAGGAGATAATTTCGATATAAATACGTCTAATGTTCCCCTAAATAAAGGATTATAACTGAAATTTGTTGTCGGGAAATCTGGTGATGCTGTTGTACCAATCAAGTATATGTTATTCTCACTATCGACAACAATGTCTCTGCCAAGATCATGAAGACTTCCTCCGAGGAACGTTGAAAATATCAATGGATCAATCACAAGGATTTTTGTTGGATCATAATCGTTAATATCATATGAAACTTCATTAACATTAATTTGATAATTAGAAACAACTTCAACCCTCTCCCCATTTTCAATTTGATAACAAAATGGTGCCCCATCAAGTAATTCTCCAGAAGGACATGCAACTATGAGATTCCCGCTATCATCTGTGAATAATGCATCCTGGCCTTCATACACCAATTGGATATGATCCGGATTCCCACCGGGATGCACGATGAAATCATATTTTACTCCCTCTTCCGAGGTATAAAACACCAGATCAATGTAATCATAGAGATTTTCGTATACAACACGTTGATAATTGAGTACATTACGTTGCCAGCTGGAAGAATCGTTTCCAATAAAATAATTGCTTTTATGCGGTAGCTCTCCTACTCCCTCGGGCATGACTCTGTTGGACCCTTCAAAGGTTACATACACAAATGACGATATGTTATCTGCACTATCAAGCCTCAAAATATAGCCAGATTCCTGAAATCCAATTGTTATTTCTAATCCTGAATATGCAAAACGAACATCCGGGTTTTCGAGTTGTCCTCCATTTTCCGTGAACCACCCCTTGAGATTTCCATAATCATTTTCGCTGGTATCATCAAAGAAAATATCATTGTTGCCAGAATGTGTGGGCTCATTCCCTAACGGCAGAACCCACAATCCTGCAATGATGGAATACGATAGGAGGACGATTAGGGTAGTAGTTGCTATTTTTCTGGATGGTTTTGAAGACATGCTGAGAATGGAACCTTCAGCTAACTTCAATCGCTCCAGCTTGTTCATAGATACTTTCACAATTTCGTTCTATATATAAAGATTGGATAAATTTTGAGGAGAAGATAGCGGAGATGCAAATCGGGGAGGGGGGAGGAGCAGGAGGGGAAAGGAAAGAAGGAGGAAGGAAGGGTTGATAAATTAGCGAATGAGAGAGCAGAGACTGAGCAATCGAGGCAGGGGGGCTTAATATCGTTTGAAAGGAGGCGAAGGAAGTAGATTCCTGAAGTGAATCAGGAGAAATTAGCTTGACTCCGTGGTGAAGGAGAAACCATAGGTCCCTTCCAGATGGTTCCCTGCACTGTCCATGGCCTCCTCCCCCACGGCGACGGAATAAGTGGTGTCATGGATCAGATCTCCAACAGGGCTCAGTGTGAGAACGGTATGCTCGGGGTTCCAACTGATCTCGTAGTCAAAGGGAGGGTTGACATCCAGTGCCTCTGCAACAGATGCGGGATCCATGGATTCCGAGAACTCGATCATGATCAGTGCATCCACCGAAACATCCAGTTGCCCGTCCCCCGGATCGGTGAGCACAATTTTCGGCGGTTCGGTATCAGGGGCCGTGGTGAAGCTGAGTTCGAACATCTCATCAAGTGGATTTCCCGCAAGGTCCATTGCATCTGTGGTAATGGTAACCTTATAATCAGTGGCATGATCCAGATCCTCATGCGGGGTGATGACGAGAATGGTATCTTCCTGCTCCCACTGAACGGAATAGCCGGGTCCGAAGTTTAAATCAAGTGCATCTTCAACCAACGTTGTATTCATGGCCTCTGAGAACTCGATCCGAAGGGTTCCGTCAATTGGGACATCATCCTGTCCTTCCAGGGGATCGGTCACTGTGATCTCAGGTGGTGTGGTATCAGGTGCGTTCATGGTCGTAAATGAGATGGTGTGCGGCTCGGGGAAGTGCCGTCCGGCTTCACTCTTTGCTTCGGTCCCAATGGTTATGGTGTAATGAGTATCATATGCCAGATCATCAGTGTAGGATATGTGAAGAGTAGTGTTCCCATTCGACCAGGAGAAAGTGAATCCGGAGGGGGGGAGGGATCAATTGTGATGGATGCGGCCACGGAATTCCCATCCATTGGTTCACAGAACTCGATCTTTGAATCCTTTTCCACAGGCACGGAGGTATCCCCGTCCCCTGGGTCGCTCTCCTTCACGTTGGGATTGCAGTCCCGGGCAGGAATTGTGATCTGTTTGCTGTCAGTTCTCGTGTTCCCTGAGGTGTCGGTGGCTGTGATGGTGATCGTTCTGGTATCCGGCACACATTTAGTGTTGCCCAGCCTCTTAGTGATGGTGTAGGTCTTGATTCCCGATTTTTTCGGTCCGGAACTTCTCCACGTTTTTCCCTGATTGCTTGAATGGCTCCGGTATCCCGTCTCTCCTGGCTCAAGTTCCTCGTTGTCTGTGATGGTGATGACCACTTTCACCCTTGCCTTCTCCTTGGTGACCTCAGCGTCGCCGATCTCCCATTCGATATTTGGCTTTTCACTGTCCTCCTCGGTCGCATCTTCAATTGCCAGTCCGGCCCCTCCGCAGGCAGCTGCGCCCACTCCGGCTCCGATGACCGAACCCACTCCGACCCAGAGGAGCCCGATCAACCCACCGGCTACGGCACATACCGCACCACCGACCACGCTTTCCCACCCGTCGATGCAGAACAACTTCGGCGGCGAACTGCTGGTATGGGCCATGGCTCCCTTGTACAGGATCATCCCGTCCACATCCAGGACCTCAATGAAACCGGTGATCCCAATGTCGAAGGTTCCGTTGTCTCCGGTTACGGTAATGTCCGAGCCCACTGAGTATCTATCCGAACCGGTCAGGTCAATCCAAAAGAAGCCGTCCCCGTCCAGGCTGTAGCTGTCGTTTCCCACACGTATATCATAGGTATGGTAGGTGGTGTTGAGTTCACCAAGGTCATTCGGCCGGTGCCAGCCGATGTCGGTCACCATGGTGTAGTGGGTGGTGACGAAGAGTGTATCCCGGCGATCAGAGGTAATGGATAGATCGGTCCGGGCCTCGATTTCGGAATCAGAATTGAGCGTATAGTTTTTTGTGAAGGTCAGAACCTGCTGTTCATTCTTGTATTCCCGATCCCGTTCATCCACGGAAGTGACCGTGTATCCGGTCTGGGAGGTCTGGATTATTGTGGTTGAGGTATTGGTAATATAATGCTCTTCGACATACTGCACCTCCTCCCCCACCTCTTCCTCAACCTCTTCTTCCTCCTCTCCCCTCCCGGGTTCGGTTAGATTGAGTGGATCCGGAGGTTCGTCAGTCAGCGAGGCATTCACCAATTCGAAGGCTCCAATCACACATTCCGTGTATTCGGATATGTCGAGCTGGGTGTCCTGATCCGTATATTGTCGCGTGTAGGTAAAGGAGAAGTTCCTGTCATCGGTTCCCGTTGACAGGGTCAGGGAGATTTCATCTTTCCATACAGAATCACTGACTCGATCCCAACTGTAATTTCCGATCCCCTCAAGTGTTTCGTTCACCCCTGCATAATTCACATTCAGTGTATGAATCGCACTGGTGAATACCGCTGTATTCGTTTGTTGTTCCTGGAGCAACGAATGATTTGCTCCCAGGATATCATATCCCCATTCCATGAGGAACAGGTTGGCCTTTGTCTGTATCAGTTTGATTCCATCGCCAGAGCTGAAATATGCGTTCCCATTTGCCGCACCAGGGGTGCCGTAATATGCATCCGGACCACCGTTTCTGTCCCAGTCCCCGGGAGTATCGGTATCTGTTGACAGGATATCCCGTCCAATGGAAAATCCCCCAACCATTGGTCTCCCGGTGGGAAACGCAGTGTCGAAATATGTACCAGCTTCCCAGATCCCTGCCTGCACAGCATGACCCTGAGCTAAGCCGGATGCGCAGGATCCGTCCTGACACCATGCAATGAAATCTCCGATAGTCTTTTCTCCTGCTGACCCATTGTAGATAGCCACTCCGTCCTCTCGATTGATAAGGAACTCTGATGTTCCTCCTGTGAAATAGGTGCCCGATCCGTCAGAAAAGTCCAGGTCCGACGTTCCCTGGCCGAGGTATACCACAAGGAACGCCATCTCGGGGATAGCCACATCCGGAAGCATAATATCACCCTCTCCGGTACCGTTTGTGATGTGCCAGCCAGTGATCTCAACCGATGACGGTCCTGTGTTCACCAGCTCGATCCATTCCCCCCCTGCATCCTCACCGTACGGGTCGTACATGACCTCGTTGATCTTTATCGACAGGTTGCGCCTGTCCTCCTCTTCTCCATTATCTTCCCCATCGTCGTCCCAGATAACTACAATAAGTGCTCCGGCTATTGCGGCGATGACGAGTAGTATCCCAATACCGATCACAATATATTTTTTCATATCCTTACCTCCAGGGCCATGTTTTCCTGAACGTATTCACTGCACCGTTCTAGCTCTCGGAGCCGCTCATTGTATCCTTTTTTCTATCGCATACTCAACGAAGCTTCTGTTGGCCTGATGAATAGCGCTTATGATATGTTTCGACATGATATTATATGTCACTACTATATATTGATTTCCTAAAACCATCGTAAGAGTTCAGTGATCTGAAGCCCTCCTACACTGGAAAGTACACATTTCAC
>CAZTGJ010000117.1:0-8065 GCA_964613025.1 uncultured Thermoplasmata archaeon
CCCCCCCCCCCCCACCCCCACCCCACCCCCCCCCCCCCCCCCCCCCCCCCGCCCGAAGGTGATTGGCTCAAGTCCCAGGGAGGATAATACCACAGTATTTGAATTCCGTGGGGTTTCCGGAGAGAATCAGACAGTGCTCGATGTATTACTCCGGGCGGGGGAATGGGGGAATTTCACGATTGAATATACCGAACACGCAACCCAAAAAGGATCATTTGTGGATTCCATTGCCGATGTCGAGAATGGTGACGAGTCGTGGCGGTATTACGTGAATGATGAGTATGGTATTATTGCCTCCGACCGAAAACAGGTCCGGGACAATGACATTATTCGATGGAGCTATGAATGAAGACCCGGACATTCATGAGTCGAAAAACGATTTCTGATATCAGGATGAACCATACTATTTTTTCCGGTCTTCCAGTAAACGGTCGATGTCCGCCGGATCTGCAAGCTTTTCTATCTCTTTCCTTCCGATCAAGGGAGTGCCTTCAACCGATTTTTTCGATTTCAGTTCATCCACAACAAACATGGAACGCGTTTCCGAGATTCGGGAGATCTTGGAGACGATCTCGATACGTCGTCTTATCTTCGGATTGATCTGGGTGATTCCGGTAATAATGATGGAATCCTGATTCCCGGTGAGTGCATTGAAGGGACACCGATAGATGGGAACCACATGACTTCCCATCTGTTCCAGAGCTCTCAGAACATCTTTCTCAAAACTATCGCACTTGGAAAAATCTACAAAATGATAGCAGAGATCATCATATATCTGTGAGAGGATATCAGTTCCCTTTATCAGGGAGACCCCAAGGAAATCCTCGAGCCTGAAGGCTGCATCGATGGATACATCCATTCCGTCCTCATACATCTGGATGGCGCGTTTGGATACACCGGCATTTTCCGCAAGTGTACTGAGGGGGATCTTCTGGTCGAGCCGCAGTGATTTGAGCAATTCCCCGTCAAAGGTTACATAGAATCCACCGTGAGCAGTATGGGAAAAAGGCTTTATGCCAAAGAGAAAGAGGTCGCTGAACGTCTCCATATTGATGATAGGTATGTCATATCGTGTATGAACCACTCCTGCTTCAAGTGGCCCTGTTGCTCCTCGCTCCCCGATAACGAAGATAGATGCATGAAGGTGGTGACCGATGATCTTGAGCTCATTGCACATGGATTTCGTAATGGAATCGATGTTGTTCACCATTCTGACAATAATGAGAATATCGTCCCGTCTGGCAATAAGATCGAAATTTGACCGGGCCATCTCATGGATGTGGGCTACATAGAACCCTGCTTTTTCGAGAATTTTAATGATAGCAGCAATGGGTTTTGTTCTACTCATGACATCTGAACATGAATTATTATGCTATTTATAACTGCCGCCTCTCATCTATCAGTCTCCTTCTTCTTATCGTTCACTCTCCTTATTTTCATCATTCGTTCATCATTCTTTCATCATTCTTTCAGCTTTCACTCCCCTTCCTCTCAACTTTTTTTCAGCTCCCTCTCAGCTTCCTCTGGACGTTTGCCTCCTCCTCCACCCACCCCGCCATCAAGTGGACTCCCGGTACACGCGCTCTATTTGAACCCGTGTTTTCCCTTCATGGGTACGAAGACACATCCCATCTTCTTTTCATGTCTGATCTTCCCCCGTTCGTCCTTCCTGACAAGGGTGAGGGTTTGAATGTACAGGTCTCCAACGGGAATGATGAGTATTCCTTCAGGGGCAAGCTGTTTGATAAGAGGGGAGGGGATCCCGGGGGAGGCACAGGTCACCATGATCCTGTCGAATGGTGCGGAGTCCTTCAATCCGATTGAACCATCATGTTCAATGACCTTCACATTCTCAATGCCGGCTTTTACAATATTGTTCCGAGCCGTGTTCACAAGTTCTGGCACTACCTCGGTGGTAAAAACCGTTCCCGGATGGATGATACGGGACATGACAGCCGACTGATACCCGCTTCCCGCACCGATCTCCAGAACCTTCATCCCGGATCCAAGTTCTGCCACCTCGCACATTTCCGAAACCATGTGAGGAGCGGAAATGGTCTGACCGCCTCTGATCGGGAGGGGACGATCCGCATAGGCATCCATACGAACGAGATCAGGAACAAAGAGCTCCCTGGGAACAGTCAGTATGGCTTCCCTCACGTTTCGAGATCGTATATATCCCCGCTTCACCAATCTCTCGACCAATCGTTCTCTCTGCTTCGTGAAGTCATCGACCTTTGAGCTCTCGGAGCCTGAACTTCCCGAAGAGTAATCGATCACGTTACAACCGCCACTCCCGTATGCGGTCCTTCCAGATGAAGTTCATGTAATCCTCCATCCGGTATTCCAGAGTCTCAATATATTCCTTGCCGTCGCATGTAAAGTTGAATCTCAGCAGGAAATCATAGCTGTCGGTCATTGGGGCGGTGAAAGAGAATGAGTGGGTCATCTTATCACCTCTGGCAAGGGTTCCGATCAGGACATCCTCGGTATAATCCACATCCCCATCCTCATCGATGATGGTGATATTCATGGTCATATCGGTAATATCGAGGGTACCGGTATTCCTCGCCTGAATACCCACCAATATCCCGGAGAAGCTGTAATGGACCGTAGTATTGGCAGTGACCTCAGTTCGTGGTATCACCATGGCGAATAAGAGATATGAAAGGAAAACCACAGAGACTGTCAGAAAGAGGGCGGTCTTCTTCTGCTTTCTGGATAATAATGTCACGTTCTTCATGATATCAGCCTCCTACTCCCCTGATTATGGCCAGAAGAGTCGCAAGTACAGTGGTAACAGGTTCGGGAATAATGAAATGATTGGTACTGAGGGTCGTGGATATATCGTTCACGAAGAGGGGGGCGAGGAAGGGGATGGTCTTGTATTTCACATCCAGTACTCCTGCCTCCAGGGGTATGGTACTCCCTTCTGGTCCAACCTCCATTTTCAGTTTGACGTGGATACGCCCTCCATCGGCATTGCTCAGCTTGAAAACCGGATACAGTCCGAACAACTGTCGAATGTGAATATCAACTGATTTAGCGTCTTTTGCATAGATGTAGAGTTCATTCAGGTAGAAAACATCCATGATGGGAAGATCCGAGAGCACCAGGAAAGCATACCCCACTCCTTCGGGAGAGCGAATTGAATACACATCCGGCTGAGTGAGTATGATCTCAGTGTTGTTCGTGAGGTCCCCGACCTGAAGAAAAGTATGTCCAAACGCTCCGTTGATCCCGCCGTCCATGTCGAGATATACATCCATCCCGTCACGGGAACATTGGAATTTGATGTCCGGATTTCCCTGTAGAATAACTGAATGCTCAAGATCGAAATCCGTATTCTGGCTCAGCTCTGCAGTAAAAAAATTTGGAACATCATGAAGCATGAGAGTGAGATGATACCATTCGTCATCGACCATCCTATGCACTCGTGCAAGGAGGTGATCCACATCCTTGGAAGCCGAGTAATAGGCAGAGATACCTTTCTGGATGGTGAGATCTGTCTTCAACTTTTTGGGCACCTCAGGAAGATAGAGCTGGAGGATCACCGGGGATTCGATACCATAGGCTCTGAACTTGAGATAAATCCCCCCGAGATCACGGGATGCATCGGATCGTGCATGAGCAATCACCTCAGTTCCGGACTGCGGCGCATACAGATCAAGGACCAGATCCATATCAATGGCTATCGTGCTCTTCAGGTTTTGATAGACAAGCACATCTGTGTCGTTCAATCCCTTAAAGTCCAGGAGCACCCAATCCCTTGTGGGTTTCCACTGGTTCACAAGAAGCTCTATATGAACATCATCACCCTGCTTCTCCGCATGAACGGATGCCTTATCAGGGATCCCTTCCATGTACATCTTCAAATCCATAATGTGGTCACCCTGATCATCGGTCCCGTTTCTCATGACCACACCATGGGTCCAGTAGGAAAGTTCCTCCAGTTGTTGGATATCCCCGATCTTCACGTCCAGAAGGATATGGTCCATCCTCTGGCTACCTTCATAATCGAGGTGGATCGAATTATCCATCTCCAGGGAAAGATCAACAGAAGCAGGTGCATGGGGAATGGCGAGACGGAGTCTTGTATATTCCGATGCATTGCTCCAAATGCCAGCGAACATCTCTCCAATTATTGCAGGTTCCTCAAGGGATGTAATAGATGTCTGAATATCTGCATCTATCGTCCCTTCCGTAGCATTGATGGTAGAATTATAGCCAAAGGACAATTCCATGGGGGTAGGGAGGTCGGTGGCATAGAGGAGAATATCCACATCCCCGATACCCTTCGCATCCAGGACCACCCAATCGATATCAGGGTTGAAACCGCTCAATGTGGATTCAATAAATATATCGTCTCCGGATGTATTCCATGCCATACGGCCGCTGGTTGGAAGGCTGGTGAAGAATGCTTTTAGATCGAAGATAGCCTTCTCATCCTCCTTTTCAAGGATCTCCTGGCGCAGACTTAACCCACTTGTCCAATAGCTTTCGGTATATTCAGGATTCCGTTCGTACATATCCGAGATCTTTCCTCGGGTTATATTGGCAATGACATCCATGTGTGTGCTTGTTTCAAGGATCGGATCGAAGAGGGAAAACTCCATCCAGAAATCCATACTATCTGCCATTCCGAATCCGATGAGGGTATCATCAACTGTAGCCAGCATAACATCCACAATACTCCTTCCAAAGGTTTTCACAGAATCCATGAGTACCTTGATATCTCCTATCCCTTCGATACTCTCGGTATCCGGTTCTCTCACAGATTTCTTTTGTTCGGGTCTTTTCGATATGATATGCATATACTCGGGGATTTGGCCAATAATCGCTGATCCTCTGAGTCCTAATGAGGTATCGCCATTGTATTCTGTTTCATCCAGAAGCCGGACAGCCAAATTGTCCCCATCCGGATTTACAATGCGAACCTCAACCTCAATCTGATCATTTCCTTCATCGCTTTCATAGTACAGGCTCTTCAATCCGTTGAACCGCCCGGAAACCGCAGCTACTCCCTTGGATCCGTTCAGGGTAAATTCATCCCTGTTCTGATAGATCACCACATAGTTCGAGGGCATGGAACGCTTCACGAATTTCCCATTCCGGGTCTCATTGGAAATAAAGAATTCGAGGTTCATGTGATCCTCATCTTTGATGTAATATTTCGTCTTCCAAATCTCAGTGGGAGGAGCGTCTTCCGGAAACTGAATAGTGCTTACCGAAAGGATGGTCTCATTGTTGATGAACTTCAGGTATTCCGGTATATGGGTGACGTTGAATTCCATATACTGCCCGTCGATGAGACTTTCGTAGGCAACATAGTTGATGATGGTGTTGCCCTCCCGCGATTCCGAAGCATCGAATATGGTGATATTCTCCTTCAGGGTGATCTTGATGTAATCGGGAAGGTTGGAAAGTGCGACCCGTGCATAATCGTTCCCCACGAAATCGTCCCCCTCCCCCACCAGGTAGAACACCTCCATCTTGGGCATATCCCCGGTGTAATCATCATAGGCGAAGGTAGGTGATCCCACGACCTCATCATCGAAGGTAGCGGAGGTCTTCATCTCCACATGAATGTCAACGAGTTCTCCCGTCTCATCCTCGATCCCGACAAATTTTATCATGCCGATCCCGGAAAACCGCAGACCAATGGAAACTTTTTCAGGCACTCCGCTGAAGATGGAGTTATCGATGTATGTCATCAGATAATCGTGATTTGGAATGGATGTCGCCGCATATCGTGCATGAAAGATTGGGTTATCACTCACATACCCATACGCAACACCCAGTTCTGCCATTCCGATAAAATCCTGGGCACCGTTGTGGTCGTTCATCTGCACCACTATTTCCCCTTCCGTTCCGGAAGCATCCGTCAGTGCATCGGGAATACTTCGTATCTTGATTCCAATGGCATAGAGGCTCGATGCCAATGCCAGCATTGCATTATCGATGATACCGTTCATAAAGGTAAGCGATGCGTTATTAAAAACTGTGAATGGATCCTTGGGGTCGGTCAGTATGAAATTCCCCTCGATCAGTATCTCGGCTGGGATGTCACGAATGAGGGCTTTGGTAGCATTGTATTGGTGGCCTGGTTCATAACCGTGATCATATTCGTAGCCAACGAGTTCGATCCTGTCGATCTGTTCGGTCGATTCATAATGGATTCTCGTGAGATTTTCCTCCTCGGTGGAGAGGTTGTCCAGGGTCACCCGCAAGGATGTGTGGTCCATTTCATCGGGAATGATATCATCTGAGAGTCTCCCGGAAGGCATATGCTTTACATCCACCATCACATAGGTATCATTGAGCTTCCCCTCTGAATAGATCACACTGACGTTCACCGGTCGTCGGGAATACCATTCCACGGCATCGTAGTTCGTATCATTGGTGAATGGATTCTTCTGACCGTGAAGCTTGATATGGAATTGTTTTGCAATGACATCCCTGCCATCGTCCGGAGTGACCTTTGCCATTACATAGGTTCGGTCAACCACCCGGTGGGCATTGCCTACCTTCTGGAGTTTGTCGTATCCCAGCAGAAATTCCAGTGATCCGATGCTGTCATCATCATCCACATCCACACCCTGTCCATCCTTATCCATCCTGATGTTTACCGTATAGGGGGGGGCAAAGGAAGCAAAATCATAGGGTTCTGTATTATTATTTCCCATAAGGAGATCGCTTGCTAACATAGCTAGGTTTATCCAGGTTGAAGGGTCGAGAGGATCGAATTCCCCAAGAAAAATCGATATCGTGTTCAGGAGGACCTGGAACTCGAATTCCTGCGGGACATCGGAAAAATTGTAATCCCCGATCCAGAGGTATTCTATTCCCTGGGTATCGATGTCTTCATACCCTATGCCCTTCAGGATCCCTACATCCACGGGGAGATCTTCATCCTCCCAGAAGCTGTCCTTTCTGATCTGAATCTTGAGACCACCCTTGAATTCAAGATTCGAACCGTTCATCGAATCCCATAAGAAATCGAAAAGGTTACTTGCTGCGTTCTCCAGAAGAGGGATACTTACCGTAACCCTGACGTAAATGTCGCTACCCTCCGGAAAGCTACCGAAGAGATCCTCCAGAATGTTCTTGTCAACATCCCCGGTATCCGGATCGTTATCGACGTTTACCCCGTTCCACTCGTTGAATTTGATACCCTGGCTCGGATCGAAGCCGGAGGGGAGGAGTGAACCCTGGGTCCAGGTGGAGATCCTTTCATCTGCCGGGGAGAAATAATCGGTATGAATGTAGTAGTTGTCCTGACCTTCTAAGAGGGTTTCCAGAACCGTATCGGTCTCGTTCACCGGGGTATAATGCTCCGCAAGATCGAAGATCCTCGGATAAAGCGGCTGAATGGGTTCGATGGTCCTGATCTCAACATTCTGTGGATGAGGGTCAACCAGTTCTTCGGTCATGTCCGGGATCTGATGTTCCGCATATACCTCAGATTCGGAGATCTCCATGGAGGTAGCATTATGATAGATCGATGCCATCTTCCCGGTGAGACCATCATCCAGGCTCATTGCCCTTGCTTCCTTTTCCTGAATGAGATCGTGCAGCCCCTCCTGGATCCCGAATTCCGAATCAGGGATATCATCCTCGGCGCGGGCCATCACCGAGGAGGCCAACACCTGGGAGATGAGCATGAAAATCATAAACACAGCCACGGTTACAGCCTTTCTCCTGAGATGAAAACTATGAGGTGTTGATCGTACTTTTCGCCCTTTAACGAAATGTATGATGGAATGGAATCCTGAATGGAAAGGGGTAACTAGATTTTTCGATACTGACTTCATCATTATCCCGGCTCTCAACTTAATAAACACTAATAAAAGCTTTCTTGTATATGGTTTTGACTGTCAGATTTTGTCACGATTGCGGCGACAATTCAAATCACAGCCAAACCTTGGATCAGATAATGAGAAGAATGATCAAAGAATTGAAATTGCAACAGGGGTGGAGGGGGAAGAAGACGAAGGAGAGAAAGATGAGGGGAAAAAGATGAGGGGAAGAAGATGGAGGAGAGAAAGATGAGGGGAAAAAGATG
>CAZTGJ010000117.1:8165-9542 GCA_964613025.1 uncultured Thermoplasmata archaeon
GGGAAAAAGATGAGGGGAAGAAGATGGAGGAGAGAAAGATGAGGGGAAAAAGATGAGGGGAAGAAGATGGAGGAGAGAAAGATGAGGGGAAAAAGATGGAGGAGAGAAAGACAAGTAAAAAAAGGGGATTACTGGGAACTTAGAGTGATATCTTGCCCTTCTTGAGGAGGTTTGCAAGGGCTTCATCGTATTTCTCGTCCAGAAGCTCTTCGTTTCCCACAGCAGCCCGGGCGGATTTATTCTGAGTCACGATGATCTTTTTTGCTGCGATTGCCTGTTCCCGGTTCTCCTTGCGAACGTCATTGAGACGGCCCCGCATTTCCATGGCCTTCTCGTGGAACTCATCTGCCTTTTTTCGAAAATCCAGAAAGGTGGAGTGCTTCCTATCAGCTTCGGCAATGAGATGCGAAACCTCTTTGTAGATCTCATCCATTTTTTCCTGAAGCTTTCTCGAAGCCTCGTAGTACTTGACCACAAGCTGATGTTCACTATCCGCTTCTTTGAACAGGCCGTCAAGATCTCCATCCATGGTCTTGACCTCATCGTTAACTTCCAGGATGGCCGCATATTCCTTCTCAAGACCCTTCAGGACGATATACCCTTCCTTGATCTCGTCAATGATGTCCCGTTCCTTCTCCATGGTCAGGGGGGTGGTCTGCTGTGTGTACTCCAGCTTCCTCAAATGGCTCTTCAGTGAGAACAGATCCCCTGCCACACTGCCTCCCTTCATCAGGTCCCTCTTGGATTTTTTGAGATCGATGATCTTCTTTGCCTGCTGGTGAAGCAAATCCCGCTTTTCTTTGTGCTTTCTGAGCTTGTCCAGTGCTTTGCTCTTCTTTTCCCTGAGGGAGTTTACCTCTCCCATTATTTCCTTTCTCTTGGTGTGAAGAAGGTCTCGCTCTTCCCGGGTCAGCCGTGCTTTGTCATTGAACTCGTTGCGCCGGACAATGTAACCCTGAAATTTCTTTTCCGCATCGTCAATTTCATTGCGGATCTCCATCCGGGTTCGAGTATGGACTTCTTCTTCACCCATATCCATGCCTCACAGGAAAAAAAGAGGTGTGCTTAACCGCCTCTGCTCTCTTTGGACTTGACCCGAAGACCGGTATATCCGCAGCGTCGGCATCGCAGTGCCTTCACGGAATTTCGGGCGTTGCATTTCATGCAGATCTTCTTGTTCAGAATTCTCGCATCGGCTTCTGGAAATTTGGTCATGAGCATTCACACTTCACGTTTTGGAATGGGAGCCAGACTTTGAACTCAATATAAAAAATTTCTGATTGTGAGTAATTATGAAGGGTTTTCGGATTTTGAACGGATCGAAATAATTATCCGACACCCCACTTCCACTTGGCCCTGCACAAAATATATTAATGG
>CAZTGJ010000118.1:0-9526 GCA_964613025.1 uncultured Thermoplasmata archaeon
GTGAAATGTGTACTTTCCAGTGTAGGAGGGCTTCAGATCACTGAACTCTTACGGATGTCGTGCATTGGTCAATCATTACCAGTATAATGGGGGACAGTCATTCCCCCCTGTGGGAATACAAGGATCTGTGGTTTTCTTCCCTGGCGTATTATCTCGTTCACCGCTTCATCCACCGCCCTCTGGAGGTCATGGTAGGGTTTCATCCTGCTCCGTTCCACCACCTCTCCAGGGAGATCGGTCACCGCCCAGAGCTCACAGTGATCCCGCATTTTCATGATACGGAGTGCTTTGTGATGACCCAGTCGATACCCCTTGTCTATGATCTCCTGCACCCCCTCCCTGGTCCCCCCCTGTTCCAGCAGTTTCATGTAAGATTGATTTCCGGCCCCTCCCCAGCATCGTGAGACCAGGATCAGGATCCCTCCCTTTTCCACCATATGCTTCACGTTCTCCAGTGCATGCTGGGCCTGATAGAGATCGATGTCCATGGGATATGGATTTGCTGAGATGACGATGTTTCCCTTCGAGCTCACCGGAATGCGGTTGATCTCCGTTGCTCGATCAGTTGCACGTGCGAAGCTCAGGTGAAGATCTCCCGAGTAGGCCCCTACGATGATGTGGTCCTGGTCCACAACTGTCTGGATGGAAAAGATCCTTTTCTCCCCCAGGAAGCGTACTCCTTCCTCCAAGTCCTCGGCCACGGGGTTCCCTTTCAGTACCATGGGCTGGGATCCGTCATGGATGGCATGGCTGTGATTCATTTCTATAGTCCTGTATCCTGCGGCTCCGGGGAGGAGGGTTTTCCTTCCCCCGGCGAATCCTGCGAAGTAATGAGGTTTCACATTCCCGATGCAGATGATACCATCCGATTCAAGAATGCGTCGGTTGAAGCTGACCGGAGTACCCCTAGATGTTTTACCTACCTCGATGAGTTCCTTCTCCTCCCGTGCCTGATGGTAGGATATTCTTTCGTGGTAGTGGGGGAGCATTTCACCGAAAATTCTGCTCAGCCCGTCAGGGTCCGGTGGGGGGTGGGTGCCTGAAGCAATGAGGAAACTTAGATCCTCATGATCCTTGATACTGCGATGAAGATATACGAGGACGGCGGGGGTGGGGGCGGGGCGGGTGGCGTCGTTGACCAGAATGAGAAGTTTCCGTGTATCTGCCACGAAATCCTTCAGAGACCCTACTCCTAGTGGATTATTCAGTGCGTCCTTCAATATCGAGGAAGGAGACCATTCGATTTTCACTCTTTTCGGAGGATGAACATTGCAGGGATCGGTAAGAGAAAATGAGATGAGGTCTTTTCCATAGGGAAGTGAGAACGTGGTGATATTCTGGTTGTAGCTTGGTGATATTCTGGTTGGATCCTCTAAGCGATTCTTGTGGGTCATGAACGGACTTCCGGGTGGGGGGATGGATGTACCGCCTAAAGTAATTTTTGTCCAAACGATCCATGCAAGTGAATAGCAGCAAAATCACATTTTCCATGACAATGAAAACCATGCTACAATCTGTTACCTGATTGATTATATTGTTCTATGCGAAAGGTATATTAAATGGATTAGGGTCTTTGGACCGAGAGAACACCAGACGCATTGAAATCATTATTCTGAAGTACCGTAACAGGCCTTGAAGTTCCTTGGGGAGGGATTAAATAGCAGGTTTGATGGAAGACGTTAATTCCAAACAGGAGGCGGTCCTTTGGGAAAGAGTATCACTCAAAAAATATTGGAACAACACATCGTAGAAGGGAAATATGAACCGGGCACGGAAATTGCTGTGAGAATTGATCAGACCCTTACTCAGGATGCTACCGGGACAATGGCATATCTGCAGTTCGAGGCAATGAACGTTCCCCGAGTCAAAACCGATCTTTCGGTGAGCTATATCGATCACAATACCGTTCAGATCGGGTATGAGAATGCGGATGATCATAAATATCTCCAGTCGGCAGCAGCCAAGTTCGGAGCCGTTCTATCCCGTGCAGGGAATGGGATATGCCACCAGGTGCATCTGGAGCGGTTCGGCAAACCGGGAAAGACGTTACTGGGATCGGATTCCCATACCCCCACCGGAGGCGGTATCGGAATGATCGCCATGGGAGCCGGCGGACTTGACGTTGCGGTTGCTATGGCTGGCGGTCCGTTTTATCTCACCAGTCCGAAGGTCATCAAGATCAATCTCAAAGGAAAGCTGAGCCCCATGGTCTCGGCAAAGGATGTGATCCTCAAGGTGCTCGAGATCTTTACCACCAAGGGGAATGTGGGCTGTGTCTTCGAATACGGCGGGGAGGGTGTTTCCACACTTTCGGTACCAGAACGTGCCACCATCACCAATATGGGTGCGGAATGCGGCGTTACAACCTCATTGTTCCCCAGTGATCAGATTACCCGTCAGTTCCTGAAGGCCCAGGGCAGGGAGGATGACTGGCAGGAACTTGTCGCGGATGACGATGCGGAATATTTCAAGGTCATCGATCTCGACCTGGGAGAGCTCGAACCGCTCACTGCATATCCACACAGTCCGGGAAATATACAGACAATTGCCGAACTCGAAGGGATGAAGGTCGATCAGGTCTGCATCGGCAGTTGCACTAACTCCTCGTACAAAGATCTCATGACAGTGGCCGAGATCCTCAAGGGCAAAAAGGCCCATCCCGATGTGAGTTTTGTAGTGGCTCCCGGATCCCATCAGGTCATAGAGAACATCGCCAGGGACGGAGGTCTTACCAGCATTATCTCTGCAGGGGCCCGGATCGCAGAATCCGCCTGCGGCTTCTGCATAGGGAACAGCCAGTCCCCGAAGACTGATGCCATCTCCCTCAGGACCAGCAACAGGAACTTCCTGTCGAGATCGGGAACCAAGAGCGCCCAGGTCTATCTGGTAAGCCCGGAAACGGCTGCGGCAGCGGTCATCACCGGAGAGATAACCGATCCCAGGAAGCTCACCACAATGGGCATTGATTATCCCCAGGTGACAATGCCGGAATCATTCTACATCGACGACAGCATGTTCGTGTATCCACCGGAAAGCGGAGAGGGAATCGAGATCTACCGCGGTCCGAACATCGGAGATCCCCCTCACAGCTCCCCCATGGCGGATTCCATTCGCGGTGAGACCACCATCAAGGTGGGGGACAAGATCACCACCGATCACATCATACCGGCTGGAAGCAAGATGAAATACCGATCCAATGTTCCGAAATACTCGGAGTTCGTGTTCGAGATCGTTGACGATACATTCCATGATCGGGCTTCCGGGATCAGGGATTCCGGACGACACAACATCATTGTCGGAGGGCTGAGCTACGGCCAGGGATCCTCCCGGGAACATGCGGCATTGTGCCCAATGTACCTCGGAGTGAAGGCGGTGATCGCCAAATCACTGGAACGGATACACACCGCCAATCTCATCAACTTCGGCATCATACCCCTGACCTTCAAACAGGATACCGACTACGATGGTATCGAACAGGGAGACGAGCTTGAGATCCCCGACATACGGACCACCATAGAATCGGGTAATCCAGTTATGGTCAGGGATATCTCAAAAGGGACCCAGTTCGAGGTTGATTGTCAGTTATCCGACAGACAGAAGAAGATCATTCTCGCAGGCGGAACGCTTGCGTATATGAGTTCTCAAAATGAGTAACATAGTGAGTAATATGAATAAAATAGAGAGTTAAACGTATACGAGATAAATTGAGGTGAATGAATGGCTGAAAAAGGAATTCGTGAATACGATGCCAAACGCATGATTGCGAAAGCACTGCCAGAGTTTTCTGGGGGAAGGTTCTCGTTCGAGGCCGAACCTGTCCTCATCGGTCCGGAGACCGATATGGACAATCTGGCCTCCGCGCATCCGTGGCTTGGCACGACGCCCCTGGTTGCCAAACCAGATCAGCTCTTTGGAAAGAGAGGCAAGAACAATCTGCTCTACGTGAACAAAAGCTGGGATGAAGTTAAGGAATGGATCAGGGAGAGGATGAACAAGCAGGTTACCATTGTTCAGACCACCGGTGAGACCACAGGGATACTCACCCATTTCCTGGTGGAACCCTTTATCCCGCACGAGGAAGAGTACTACCTCGCTATCACCACCCACAGGAACAACGATACCATCCACTTCTCCACAAAGGGCGGTGTGGACATCGAGTCTGTTTGGGACAGTGTGGTGGAACTGGAAATTCCAATACTCTCCTCAATCGATGAGATGGATGTTGCTGGATTTCTACCTGATGAGCTTGGGGACAAGAAACAGAAAGTGGCTGAGTTCATTGAAATACTTTACAAGATCGTGGTGGACTACCATTTTACCTATCTTGAGTTCAACCCATTCACCTTCCTTCGGGACAAGGTGATCCCCTTGGATGCAGTGGCGAAACTGGATGATTATGCGTCATTCTCCTGTGCTGATAAATGGGGAACTATCGATATGCCCAATCCCTTTGGTCTGCTTAAAACCGAGGAAGAGGAGTATGTCAGGGAACTTGATGAGAGGACAGGTGCTTCTCTGAAACTTACCATACTGAACCCGGGAGGAAGGGTGTGGAACCTCGTAGCAGGAGGAGGGGCAAGCGTGATCTTTGCCGACACCGTGGCTGATCTTGGCTATGCCAAAGAACTGGCCAACTATGGTGAATACAGCGGAAACCCCAGTACTGAACTTACCTTCGAGTACACCAAGACCGTCCTGAAGCTCATGACAGAGCAGAAGGATGACCAGGGCAGGGAAAAATTCCTGCTCATTGGAGGCGGCATCGCCAACTTCACGGACGTCGCAAAGACATTCACGGGGATCATCCAGGCAATCGAGGAGAAATCTCAGGAACTCAAGGATGCAAATGTGAAGATCTATGTTCGACGGGGAGGACCCAACTTTCGCGAAGGACTTGGTCTCATGAGGAAGATGGGAGATCGACTTGGATTACCCGTTGAGGTATACGGGCCTGAGACGCACATGACCAAGATCGTATCCATGGCATTGAAGAATTAGGAGGGAAGGAAATGGAAGATTACGAACTTTTTGATGAGAATACAAAATCATTCATCTTTGGAACCCAGCAGAGGGCAGGTCAGAGAATGCTGGATTTCGATTATCTGTGCGGAAGGAAAGAACCCAGTGTGGCAGGCTACATTACCGTTACCGGTGGAGGGTATTACACCCAATTCTGGGGCACCAAGGAGGTCAGGATTCCAAGGTATAAATCAATGGAGGCGGCAGTCGCCGCTCACCCGGAAGCCGATGTCATGGTGAATTTCGCATCCGAACGCTCCTGTGCAGATTCCACAATGGATGCTCTGAAAATGGATTCGATCCGTACCGTTGTCATGATCGCCGAGGGTGTTCCCCAGCGGGATACACGGAAGATCGCCGCTTATGCCAAGAAACACGGTAAATGGATCATCGGTCCTGCAACCGTCGGAGGTATCAAACCCGGATGTTTCAAGATCGGAAACACCGCAGGTACTATGGATAATATCAAGGACACAAAACTTTATCGTACTGGGTCAGTAGGTTTCGTCTCCAAATCCGGGGGCCTTTCAAATGAGGGATACAACATCATCGCCCGGAACACCGATGGAACCTACGAGGGATACGCTGTGGGCGGTGATGTATATCCGGCCAGTACCCTTTTGGACCATCTTCTGAGATACGAGAAGAATCCGAAGATCAAGATGATGGTCTCTCTTGGTGAACTTGGCGGGATGGACGAGTACGATGTCGTTGAGGCAGTGAAGGACGGAAGACTCACCAAACCGCTGGTCATGTGGGTTACGGGGACCGTTGCCAAAATGCTCCCCGGCGGAGTCCAGTTCGGCCATGCCGGAGCAAAAGCCGATTCAAAAGCCTCCGGGGCGGATGCAAAGAACAGTGCCCTGAAAGAGGTTGGAGTTGTCGTACCCGATTCATTCGATGATTATGGGGAGAAGATCCGTGAGACCTATCAGAAACTAGTGGCCGACGGCACCATCGTTGAGAAAGAGGAGGATACGCCACCGCACATCCCCATGGACTACAATCAGGCCAAGGCGGAAGGCCTTGTCAGAAAATCCACCAATTTCATCAGCACTATCTGCAATGAAATGGGAGATCAGCACACCTACTGCGGCATCCCCATCGACCAGGTTATTGACCAGGGATATGGGATTGGAGGAGTCCTGGGTCTGCTCTGGCTCAAGAAGGATATTCCCAAGTATGCAAGGGATTTCCTAGAGCTTGTCATCCAGATTGTTGCCGACCACGGACCTGCTGTTTCCGGTGCACATAATACCATTGTCACCGCCCGAGCAGGAAAAGGTCTCATCGAATCCATCATCAGTGGTATCGTAACTATCGGACCCCGGTTCGGAGGCGCAGTGAACGGTGCAGCCGAGCATTTTACCTGGGGACTGAAGAACAACATGGAGCCCAAGGATTTCGTTGTCGCCATGAAGAAGAAGAACGTAAACATCCAGGGGATCGGTCACAGGATCCACAGCGTTGAGTTCCCGGATCTCAGGGTTAACATTATGGCTGATTTTGCAAAGAAGCACTTCGCAGTCACCCCCACCCTGGATTACGCCCTTGCAGTGCAGGCAGTGACCACCATGAAAAAGAACACCCTCATCCTTAATGTTGACGGTGCTATCGGTGTGCTGTGCGTGGACCTGCTCACCAGTCTCGGATACAATGAAAAGGAGATCAAGGAATACATCGACATGGGATTCTTCAATGCCCTTTTCATCATCGGCAGAACCATGGGATTCATGGGTCACTACTTCGATCAGAAGCGATTAAATACACCGCTGTACCGGCATCCATGGGATGACATTCTCTATGATGTTCCCGACAAGCCCGAGAAGGTGGAATAGAGCGACCCGGAATGCGAAATTTAAAAAAACAACTGTTATATCACGGAAGAAAAGGTGAGTGAAATGACAAACCAACCAACCACGAATGATGGCAGCGATACTGGGAATCAGTACTTTGGCAAAATTATGTACACGAAGGTCGACGAGGCACCAGCTTTGGCAACGTACTCTTTCCTCCCTGTCGTCAAAGCATTCACGGAGGCGGCAGGGGTTGCCGTTGAAACGCGGGATATCTCCCTTGCGGGAAGAATTGTCGCACGATTTCCTGAGAACCTTACCGAGGAGCAGCGGATCGGCGATCACCTGACAGAATTAGGTGCTCTAGCCAAGAAACCCGAGGCAAATATCATCAAACTGCCCTGCATCAGTGCTTCAATCCCGCAGTTGAAAGCGGCGATCAAAGAATTACAGGACCACGGATATGATCTGCCTGATTACCCGGAGAAACCTCAAAACGAGGCTGAGATGGAATTCAAGGCCAGATATGATAGGATCAAAGGAAGCGCGGTGAACCCTGTGCTGAGGGAAGGGAACTCTGACCGAAGGGCACCTGTTCCGGTAAAGAACTACGCCAAGAAGAACCCCCACCCCATGGGAGAGTGGACGGCTGATTCCAAATCGCATGTTGCTCATATGACGTCAGGGGATCTCTGCTCCAACGAGAAGTCTATTACTATCTCTGAGGAAAATGCTGGTGAGGCACGGATCGAATTCATCGATGATAATGGAAGCAGAACCGTTCTGATGGAAAAATTGCCACTTCTGGACGGTGAAATCGTTGATGCGACTGTCATGAGCAAAAACGCCTTACGTGCATTCCTCGCCGAGCAGATCGAGGATGCAAAAAGGAATGGAGTCCTCTTCTCAGTACACTTGAAAGCAACCATGATGAAAGTTTCGGATCCCATTATCTTTGGGCATGTTGTTTCGGTATTCTTCAAGGATGTGTTTAAAAAGCATGCACCTATCTTTGCTGAGCTTGGGATCAGTCCCAACAATGGACTAGGCGATCTCTTTGCTAAAATCAAGAGCCTGCCTGATGAGCAGCGGACTGAGATAGAATCCGACATCCAGACATGCATTGAGGATGGCCCGGAACTGGCCATGGTAAACTCTGACAAGGGCATCACGAACCTGCATGTTCCCAGCGATGTGATCATCGATGCATCCATGCCGGCTGCAATCAGGACATCGGGACGGATGTGGGATAGGGACGGGAAACTTCACGACACGAAATTCGTGATCCCTGACTCTAGTTATGCCGGAGTGTATCAAACGGTTATCGAGTTCTGCAAGAAGCACGGAGCCTTCGATCCCAGGACCATGGGCACCGTTCCCAATGTGGGGCTGATGGCTCAGAAAGCTGAGGAATACGGTTCTCATGACAAGACGTTCCAAATGCCAAGCAGCGGAACTGTTCAAGTTATTGCGGCATCTGGCACAGTACTACTTGAGAACACTGTAGAAGAAGGGGATATCTGGCGCGGTTGTCAGGTCAAAGACCTTCCGATCCAGGACTGGATAAAGCTGGCAGTGAACAGGGCCAGAGCCACCGGGTCACCTACGGTTTTCTGGCTGAACAAGAATAGGGCACATGATGCCGAGATCCTGAAAAAAGTGGATCGCTATCTGCCGGAACATAATACCCGTGGGTTGGATATCTACGTCCTGCCCCCAATCGAAGCTACTCGATTCTCTGTCGAGCGCATGAGAGATGGCAGGGATACGATCTCAGTTACTGGTAATGTACTCCGTGACTATCTTACGGATCTCTTTCCTATTCTGGAAGTTGGCACCAGCGCGAAAATGCTGTCAATCGTACCGCTCATGAACGGCGGCGGGTTGTTCGAGACCGGAGCTGGAGGATCTGCGCCGAAGCATGTTCAGCAGTTCACGGCGGAAGGACATCTGCGCTGGGATTCCCTTGGCGAATTCCTTGCTCTCTCTGCATCTCTTGAACATCTGAGCATTGCAACCAACAATCCCGGGGCTAAGATCCTTGCGGAAACTCTGGATGTTGCCAATGAGAAATTCCTGGAGAACAAGCGGTCCCCCTCCCGTGTTGTAAACGAGCCGGATAACAGGGGGAGCCATTTCTACCTGACCATGTACTGGGCACAGGCGCTTGCCGAGCAGACGAAAGATCCTGCACTTCAGGCGAGGTTCGCACCACTGGCACAGGCACTTGCAGAAAATGAGACCAGAATCAACGAGGAGCTCATGGCAGCACAGGGACACCCGGTTGAGCTTGGAGGCTACTATTTGCCTAATCTCGAAACGGCTACCAACGCAATGCGCCCGAGCCCGACGTTCAATTCGGTACTGGAAACACTATAGATCTGGCATCCACTCAAACCGAATATGCCATATGGATGGGTCTCTCAGGCTCATCCTATTTTTCTCTTTTTTTGGTTTACTTTATTTTTTATTTATTATTTTTATCCTAAATTATTTTTAAATCCATCTTCCCCCCTCCACTTCCCCCTTCTCTCTTTTCTTCACCCCACTTCTAATCGTTTTGTTGTAATCTTAGGGTAATATTATCGCAAGCCCCTTCCCCCCCACCTTTTTCTATTTGTATCGTCGTTTGGTCGTAGTCGTAATCCTCGTTACGTTCGTTTTTCCCCCTCCCCCTTGTTCCGATGCAATGCTTCATTTCCATCCCCCCC
>CAZTGJ010000119.1:0-9416 GCA_964613025.1 uncultured Thermoplasmata archaeon
ACAAGCATTTTAACACTTTGACGCTGCCCCCTTTAGGGGGTAGTAGTTCACTATTATTCGTCCAGTGCCAACTCATGTCGTGGTTCACGATATCATCATTGGGCCGCTGGTACAGGGGTTTTTCTTCCAAAGTATCGTCCGAAATACTGCATTTTCCACTGAAACGGATTTTGATTAAGGAAAATTTCAAATATTTTCTTTGCTCTTTAGCGATGAAATAATACCCAGATGATTTTTATTCTTGATTAAAAGTTCTTTCCTAGAGAGGTTCTTTTCTCCGGGCCCCGGATCGGACCTCATAAAAGGGAATGTTTAATCTTTACAAACGATACTACCAGAATCTTTTAATAAAATCTTAATTATCTCTCTCTCCCGAGGACGAGGAATTCCAGGGTAATGTTGTGCTTTCAAACTACATCTTGACAAAAAGTGCGCATTATCGCTGACCTTTTCGCCTTTGAAATGAAATAATATATCTAGAATATATAATCCGAAATATTTAAATGGTGAGAGCGAAATACGGGTTTGATTCTTATGGTAATCCAGACCTTGATCGAGAAGGTTCAAAAAGAACTGGGAATTATTTGGCATTCAGAGACCACACTCCCTGATTATGTGCCCGGGGGTTATGCCGGACAGACTATACCAAAGAACCAACTGTCAACTGCTGTTTTTATTCTTCTCACGTTAATTCTTGCCGGGATTTTTTGGAATGCTGCGGCCAATACCGATACCGTTTCACTACCGGGAGGCGGGGGCGCGGGAAATGCTGAACTGGATACAGGAGCAATGGATCCTATCAACGGTGATTCCGATGAAGGAACCACTGAGACGGAAGAAGTGGATGTCACTGAGATCAATATTGCAGAGGTTACCTTTACTCTCACATGGGAAGATGAGGCCGATAATAACGCTCTTTATGAGAACGAAGGAGATGAATTTTCCCTGGAAGTCACCACCCCATGGGGAGCTACCAATGAAACGCCAATGACCCGGAACCAACATGGTCAACAGGGATCGATCAGCGTAGAATTCACTGCCCCGGGAGAGTATCCGGATACGGAATCTGCTGGTTTATATATTGCTAACATCACCATGGGAGATGCCGGGGATCAGTCGTTCCTAGGCGTAGGCTCAGGAGTGGTCATCACAGACAATGGCAATTCCTGGACCCTGACGGTCACTTATTCATATTGGAAAGAGTCTACAGGCCCGGTTATTGAAGAATAATCGAAGAATACTATAACGGAGTGAGAATATTTGATATCACTATCAATAAAATATGTGCGAGCATGGAGTTCAATAGGAGGCATGAAATGAGCAAATCAGAAATCGTCAAACTGCAGGCCATCGCCATGGTTTTCCTTATGGTTACCTCTGGCCTCATGGTCATGATAGCTATTCAGTCTGATGACGTAAAGGGAGAAGACACCTATCACAGTGGCACTTGGATAATAGAGGATGATACCACCATTGAAGCCGGAGATACAGTGTATGTGACTGATGTCGATGGGAACACTGATCCTATTTTCTTACCTCATACCGGAGTTGTCATCGGAGATCCTTTTGATCCCGAAGGAGCAACGCTCACGGTCGAGGGAACACTTGTCATCGAAGAGGGAAGTTTGTGGGTCGGTGGAAGGGATCCCCCGATGTTCACCCAGCCATTCTTCGGTCATCTCGTGGTAGACGGCGGTACTATTCGCTTTGAAACGAATGGTGATGAGACATATTCCATCAATGGCAATGATCCTATTGAAATTTATGACGGGACTATTCAGAACAATGGAACCCATCACGCGGGCAGCGGCGGCGGTCCTAATACCGATGTCTTCCGTTTCATCGTGAACTCATCCCTGACGATATCTGACAGCCTCATCGAGGATCTGTCAGCATCACAGGTCATCATTCCAGCTCCAGCATTGCAACTGTACCCTGGAGGTATCCATCTCAAACATCCCACCGTCATGGCCGGAGAAATTTTCTATGATGTTCAGGATACGGTTATCAATAATTCAAAAGTGGGAATGTCCTTCGAGAACGCCCCCGACAATAAAGGGTATTTTGAGAATATCACATTCAATAACATCGACACCCATCTTAACTTCACCGGCAGTGCACCGACGTTCATTAATTGTACAGTGGATGAGGATTGGGTTATCTGGATACAGGATGGATTCAGGGAGGACGATTTCCTCATTGAAACAAACGCTTCTCACCCTACTATGGTGAACTGTGGAGATGTGGATAAGGATGATGTGGATTTATATTTTGGCGGGGGCGATCCCGAACCAATCCCAATGTTCACGGAATCAACCCTGAATGTCAGTGCAATGATCGACATCATTGTTCGCGATCAGGCAGGAAATCCCGTGAAGGGAGCATCAATTCAAGTCAACGCATCATCATACAATCTAGCAAGTGGCCCGGATCACGGTAAACACATCGGCCAGGAAACCGTTTTCGATAACGTCACCAATTCTTCTGGAATTGCAGCGGGGGTGGCAGTTCCATTGTATTCAATATATGGTCATACGACCTTTTCCCCACCAAATTTGAGCCAGACGAAATATTCACGGTCCAGAAGTGAATGGAATACCACGGCATCTTTTTCAGGCGAGTCGACCATAGTCAATAATGACACCGCTGATCCGATTGAAATCGATACCGAGAACATCATTGTTGTTCTCAATCTAAAACCTCAATTTGGCGCCAGACCAATCTACTACACGGGACCCGCCATTGCTGGAAATCGTATCGAGTTCTTCGGCTCCGTCAAGAATTACGGTTCCATGGGAGCTTACTGCACCGTCTCATACTATAATTCCTCGATTGATGAAGATCACCTTCTTGATCGTTTTACAAATGTCTTCATCGAACCCGGTGAGACCTGGAGATCTGAAGCTGTGAGACCGGTGAACTGGACAACCACCCGCAGCATGGGGGACCAATGGTACACGATTTACTGCATCGTCACGGATCTCAGCGGATACGAAGCTCTTGATAAGAAGAGGGATAATAACCGGACACTGGAGGTTTTCCTGGAGCGGCCTACCCCGGAGATGGATGTGGATATACGATTCGACAACAATGCCCCGATCGATGGGGATATCGTCACCATATTCACCAATATCACCAATGTCGGCCTTGCTGAGGCTGATGATATTCATGTTTCCTTCTGGCTTGGCGATCCGCAGAATGGCGGAATCCAGATCGGGGCAAATCAAACTTTCAGCAACCTCGATGTTGGTGAGTACAATAATGCTACCAACGTCACCTGGAACACGTTGCATATGGGAAATGATACCAGATTCAATACAACCCTCGGGCAAACATTCGTTACGCATAACATTTATATGTGGGTAGAATATAATAATATCGAGGATCCAAATCCGTTAAAAACAAAGAATAACACAGAAATGAAAGATCTGGATGTCAACAAGTTCTACGATGTCGACTTCCAGCCCGCTGCTCAATTCGATTATATCAATGAAGAACTCCCGTACACTGTTTATGCCTATTCGATACAGAACATCGGACGTGCGGTGGACAGTTTCGAATTTGATGTTGATGCTTGGGCAAGCAATGCAACCCATCTCGATAATTGGAGCTTTGTCCTTTACAGTGACGACTATCCCGATCTTCTTGCCGATGGAGGTAAACGGATCCTCCTTCAGCCTGGTGAAATGGTTATCATTTATGTCAATGTATCTGCACTATGGGAAGGTATCGACCAGGGAGACCTGTTCATCACCTACATCAACGTGACCTCAGTGAACAGCACAATGCGAAAAATGATGGTCAAGGCCTCCACCAGTGCAGGCACCGTGGATTATACCCCTACCGAGATCACCTTCAGGCGCGAGGACGGTGTACGTGTATTCAACGAGGGTACCACCCCTGATTCAGATCTGAAGAGCCTGGTGGCCAACGAGACCAGCACCCTCACAGTACAGATCAAGAACGAGGGGACTGCAGGTTCTGTTTTCTCTTTCAATGTGACATTCTATGTGGATGTGTTCGGCAGTCCGATCCCTATCGGTTCCACCACATTCTCGGATTATATCCCAGCGGGATTCTCCGAGACCGCATCGATCGAGTATATTTTCACCACTCCTGGTCAGAAGAAGATCAGTGTTCAAGTGGACAGCCTCAACGATATCGGTGAGCTCAAGGAGGATAACAACTGGTTCAATGCAACCATATATGTGAAAGAAGAAGCCGCATACTACGATTTCAGCATTTCAGGTATTGTATTCGATTGGGATGGTCAAACCCCTCTCCCCGGTGCAACCATCAGGCTGAGCAATACTGTCTCCGGGTACATTGATACCGCAACCACCGATGCGAAGGGGAAATATACCATCGTCATCCCCAAGGAATCCTACAGCGACAACGACCCGATCTATATCAAGGCTACCCATCCACCCGATCCGGCAGAGGACAGCACAACCCTCAACTTCTATTCAGAGGATCTGGCAATATCGGGCATTGACTTCTATCTCTTTGTGTTCGGTGTTGACTTCACCTTCCAGCCGATTCTGGATTACCAAATATCATTCGTCCGTGAGGATGGAAAGAACACCAATCAGCCAGTTATCGGTGAGGAGACAATAATCAGATTCAAGGTCGTGAACAGGGGAACCGAAGGCTCCAATGGCACATACCAGATCACAAAGAACGGGACCTCCTCGGTCAATCTCATCGGTGATCCCTCAGAGACCCTTCGCTGGTATGATGCCCAATCGATAACCATCATTGAATATGTTCATGTCTTCACAGACCCCGAAAAGGTGGACTTCGATATCAACATCGTCGATGACGATTCCATCGAGACCTATACCGTTAATAACCTTGCCCGGAGAGAGGGTGTGACCATCAAATCACACCTCACAAATGCACCATACAATCTCACCGGAACTGTCTTCCAGCGGGCATCAGGCTCAGAAAATGTGGTAGCTCCCGATGCGAATGTTACCATCACCAATACAAGGACCAATTATAGCTACACCACAACTACTGATGATTTCGGTAGATTCAGCTATAATCTCAAGAACCTTCCGGAAGGATACGAAGAGGGAGATCTCATCCGTGTCAGTGCTGAAAAGGAAGGCAAGAGTGGTTTCAAAGAATTCAATGCCTACTCGGAGGATCGCGGTATCTATCTGGTTATTGTTTTTGCCACCTACGATGTACGTGTTGCCGCATCCGATGTACGGCAGAATGTCAATCCCGGTGCCTCAACCACCTATGAGGTCATCATTTTCAATACCGGGAATGTTCCGGACAAATTCCAGCTCAGTCTGGAAGGGGATCACTCAGCATGGGGAAACCTGGACATCTATGAGGTAAGTATCGAAGCCGGTATGTCGGTACAGGTCATTCTCACGGTTACCATACCTACGAGCTACGATGAAGCTGTTGCAGGTCTACAGGCCCACATAATCGTTGTTGCCACATCAGTCAACAGCAATGAAGCAACCGACAGCGTGGATACTTATACCGTGGTGAACCAGATCTTTAATTTCGAAATTGTAGCTGATACCACCGCTGGTAATGCCCTCCCGGGAAACACCTATACATATGTCATTACCGTAATAAACAATGGTAATGGTGATGATACTATCTATATGAGTATGACTGGTGTCCACAGTTCCTGGGGTGAACTATCGATTTCGATCCTGTTCATCGATGCCGGTGAATTCAAGGAACTCCAGCTTATCGTTTCCATCCCTGATGGCGCAACCGTGGGCGATGATGCGATATTCATGGTTTCCGCACTTTCACGGGGGGGAATGAGTGAATCCACCGATCTCATCACAACCTCAGTGGATGAGGTATTCGGTGTAGAACTCACTGTCGGGTCCCCGACCCAATATGGAGATCCCGATTCCGATGTGACCTACAAGATCACAGTGTACAACAGGGGAAACAGCCAGCAGAAAATGAATTTCACCATCGGGGGCGCAGGGAATGGTGTCATATCCGAGAATCCGATAATTGATGGATGGAAATCCGCAGTTGTTACACTCACCGTTCACATCCCAGAACAGGGGAAAGCCAATGAAGTGATCAATAATCTCATTTCAGCCTACCTCGCTTCCAATGCCGGAATCACCTCCAATACAATTTCTATCAATACCGTTGTCAACGAACAGTTCGAACCTCCGGAAATTGCGGTGATCGGAGCAGCAGAAAAATCCATTCGCCCGCTGACCACGGAATCGTTCACTCTTCATATCACGAACAGGGCGAACACTGATGATACCTTCAGCTTTTCCGTGAGCAACTCGAATCAGGATTTCATTTACTCCGTCCCGTCACTTGCCATTGCAAGCAGAACTTCCGGATTAGTCGATCTATTGGTCAGAGCTCCTTCCAACGCAGTCTTCGGGGACATCGCAACCCTCGAGGTCCAGGCAGTTTCCTCGAAGGGTCTGAAGTCCGATGCCGTTACAATCAACGTGAGCGTAACTGAATATGTGTATGGTGTTGAGCTTGACATCGAGGGCTCCGAGAAGGAAAAGAAGATCAATCTCGGGGAATCGGTATCCCATACCATTATCATCAGGAACTCGGGGGATTATGCGAATTATTCCAGTTCCGTATCTCTTGAGATAACCAATGTCGAGCCAACGGAGGCCGACTGGATCATCGATGTTCCGGCAACCGTACCTCTCAATCAGGAATTCATCGAGGCTTCGATCTTTGTGCGGGTACCAACCACCACGAATACCAGAACTTCCATTTCATTCAATGTCAAGGCCATGGTGAATCTCCCCAAGTATGTTGTGGGAGCCGAGGACAACCCACAATACACCGATGAGATTGTAGGTATCGTAACTATTGTGAATCAGAACCCTCAGGTAAACATTCTTCGACCCCAGGGTCCATCCTATCCATTATATTATTACGAAGAAACTCTTAAGTTCGAGGCGGACGCCTTTGATCCGGATGGAGATGACGAGGCCATCACTTACCAGTGGGATTTCGGTGACGGATCACCTGTGGATGAGCAGAATGCGATCCAGAAGCCAACCCATGTCTTTGATTTCCCTGGCACCTATCAGGTTACTCTTACCGTGGTTGACGAATTTGGGGAAAGCAATACAGCTATACACACCCTGAAAGTTGCAAACAGGAAGCCAGAGGTGACATCCATACAGACTCTCCCTGATGGGGACATTACCTTCCCCAAGGGCCCTGTGACCTTCGTTGTGGTACCGGTAGACGAGGACATCAATACCCTGGATTACACCTGGTA
This sequence comes from uncultured Thermoplasmata archaeon, assembly GCA_964613025.1. Classification (GTDB taxonomy): domain Archaea; phylum Thermoplasmatota; class DAOVMN01; order DAOVMN01; family DAOVMN01; genus CAZTGJ01. The sequence goes on from CAZTGJ010000119.1 coordinate 7,265, forward strand.
CTTCGGTGACGGCTCTGTGGCAACAGTCTCCAACGAGCTTATCGTTACACATACCTTCACACGGACGGGTGCAATTACCATCACCTGTGTGGCATATGATGAATTCGGTGGTTTCGGAAGCAATTCTCTCGAGATCACCATTGAGAACAATGCCCCCATTCCATCATTCAAGGTAATTGTCAACGGCGAGACCTATGAATATGACGATGATGCCGAGATCGAGATCGAAGAAGATGACGAGGTGTCCTTCGATGCAAGCAATTCAAAGGATCCCGACAGCATCCATGGCGATAAGATCATCAGTTACAACTGGATATTCGGCGACGGAACCAATGGATCCGGTGTCCAGCCTACCCATATCTATAGGGAAAAGTTCAAGGAAGGATATGAGGTCAGTCTTACGGTAACCGACAGCGAAGGGAAAAAGGTAACTCTCAAAGGAACTATTCTTATTGTTGTCAATGAGAAGGATGAAGGCATTCCGGTGAACGTTCTGTATATTATGGGGATTCTGGCCGGTATCGTTATCTTCCTCTTCGTGATATTCATCATCTCCCCGAGGAAGCTTTCCAAAGCCATGACCAAGGGTAGTTCCCAGGCAGAGATGGCATCCCTCATCCAGAAGCTCAACAATCTAGAGGATAAGCTCAAGATTGGAGGAGCCGCCATTGCTGGCAGCTTTGCTCCCGGACGACAGAAATTCTGTGATAAATGCGGTGAGGGAAATGAACCAGACGGAAAGTTCTGCGAATCCTGCGGGTCGCCGCTTGATTAGGAGTGATGATCCATGACAGGCATACGATGTGCGGGAGAAAATTACCGGAAAAATAAATATATTAGGCTCATTGTAGAGGTGACAGTATGATCAAATGTACGAAATGCGGAACTGAAAATAAAGATAGTGCAAAATTCTGCAAAGGATGCGGTTCATCCCTTGAAAAGACCGGCACCTCCGTTCCCGGAATTGATATAGGGGGCAGTGCACCCTCGATCAAATCCAGACCACTTACCAGTCAGAGATTACTTTCGGTGGCCGAAACAGGCGAGGTGCTTGAAAAAGTTGACAGAGTTGCTGACGAGGAAGGCATTCACATACTCTCCAACACATTTGCGGAAACCCTTACCCAACTTGCAAAAAGCAGGGAGGAACTGGGCCGGATCGAGGAGAGGGTGGCAGAAGCGCTGAGGATCCAGAGGGAGAAGGAAGAGAAGAAGCTTCAGGAGATATCTGCGAGCTACGAACTTACCCAGCAGAAAATCCGTGCACTCGAGGAACTCTCGGCACTCCGCAGACTCGCCGCAGGGGAGAGAAAACTAGCAGCCATCTTCCGTGGCGAATCCATCGACATCGGAGACGAGCTCTTCGGAGATAAGAAAGAAGATATCGAGGATGAGCTTGAGGATGAACTTGAGGACGAAGACCTTCTTGACGAGGAACTTTCCAGCGAGCTTCCCCTGGATGAACTGAATGACGAAATGGAAGAACTTGGTGGCGGCGACGAGGACAAAGTCGAGTGCGGAAACTGTCACTCACAGATCCCTGAAGACGCTATGGTTTGTCCGGTGTGCGGCGTTCAGTTCGAAGATTGAGTAATCAATCACATATGCCCTTTTCCATTCTAAGGATAGGGCATTCCTTTCATTTTTCTTTTCATTTTCATTTCTTTTTTACCATCTACAGTCTCTTAAATTTTTTTAGCTTCACTCAACATTGTAGCTTCGCTCCTTTTTTCCCCCACCCTCTATTGCCCCCTAAATACATCACTGTGGCGCTTCGTTCTACAAGTCCCCCCCCTCCTTTTTATACCTCCGTCTTTGTTATTCATCCCGCAGTGTCCTTTCACTCCGTTCAAATCCACTGCCCCCCACCCTCCCTATCCCCTATATCGCCTCATTATTAATTCTATCGTGTCGCTTTACTCTACAGTTTCCACCCACCTCCTGCCCTCCACCTCATTACCTCCTGCCCGCAGTGTCGTTTCACTTCACTGCCCCCACCCCCCCCACCTCTCTCATACAATTCATGACGCCCGATGGTTATTCCGTTCCACTCCATTCCCCTCCCCCACCCCCCCCCCCCCCCCCCCCCCCCAAATTAAATAAAAAAAATAAAAAAAATATTTAAAAAAACACAACAAAATATAAAAAAACA
>CAZTGJ010000120.1:0-9397 GCA_964613025.1 uncultured Thermoplasmata archaeon
GTATCTTCGCGGATACGACGACGGTTAGAACGCGGATCCCCTGAATTTCTCCCTTGGCCTCCTTCAGAAATCTCTCTGTTTTTTCCTTGCTCCCCCTCGTTGAATTCTCGTGAATCCCCTTTTCTCACCCGGGGAATCCATCCAAGAACCCATCGAGGAATTCCCTGATGAATCTGAAATCCGTGCCAATATACACAGAATGCAAAACAGCTAGTACAACCGCAACCAGTGCAACGAGCTGATGAGCACGTTTCCATGTGGTGAAACCAAATCTTCTGACCAATCGCTTCTCATACATACCGCTATACCCAAGCAATCCCATGAACACACCTGCCATGTCACCAATGAGGTTCCACACATCCCAGAACATGTGCTCGAAAGGCCCGACCAGCAGTATCACTCCATGGTAGATGGATACTGCCAGAAGTCCAAAGGAAAGGATGCAGTGAAATCGAACTCGTCTTCCGGCAGTTATGCTTTTATTCAGACGTTTGGTGAGAGAACGGGACATACCCCCGAATATCAATGAGACAACAACCAACGCCAGAGCCACGATCCCTGTTATTCTCCCAGCGATGCCCAGAGCATTCGAGTGCGATGTCTCGAAGGGCACGGGTGCAATGGAAAACTGGATTGCAGTAAAATTGACAGTCCCGTTCTTCTTCCAGCTCATGGTTATCCTACCGCTTTCCTCCCCCTCGGAAAAGAGAGAAATGAACACAGACCTCCATTCCAGTGTTTCCAGTACCAGAAATCCATCGTTCCAATCCTCCTCCTTGGACCAAATACTGACAGCAATGTCCGGCGGAGTCGTGAACCTGAGATCCGAAATATTCTCATCAACATTGACAATAATAATTTCAAACGTGTTGTTCCTCCCCGGTTTCCCGACAAGATAGGAAGAAGATAATTTCACCTTCTCATCTTTGACCATGATATCGGAGGATGACGCATATGTATACTTCTCATTATCGGCGATGTTCGGTTTCTGGTGGTCGTAATAAGCTGATGCTTCCACCTTGACGGAAATCTGATTCGAGCTTTCAAATCTCGATGACATGCTCCAGGAGAATCTGAAGGATTCATGTTCCGATAATCTTGGAATACTCTGAACGGCATCCTCCAGAAGTATCAATCCTGTTGCATCGTTCATCTCGATCTCCGCACGAAGATCCCTCAATTGGTGGGTCCAGGTATTGGAAACAAGGATCGTGTATATGAACGGGCGGTACAACTCTATCTGCTCCGGGGCCTCAACGAACACATACAGGGGAGGATCCATCTCCTCGTGGCAGGATTCACATTCACCCTGTTCCCCTGAGATCGCTGGCACAAATGCCAAAAATAGGAGGCTGAGAATGACACAGATCAAGAGTCCACGGAGTACCACCTCCTTCCCACACCGATCACACCTCTTGTCCAATCGTATCTTTGAAACAAGGAGCGGTTTATTGCACTCCGAGCATGCTACAGTAATCGGGTCCATAAGCTTTTTTGGATGGCTTTGGTGTGTGCTGATTTGTTTTTGTACTTCCTCAGTGGTCTTCTCGGGACCTTTCATAAGACCTTTTTCGGGATCTCCCACAGGATCTTTCACTGGGCTTTCTACACGACCTTTCATGAGACCTTTCTCAGGATCTTCCCCAGGATCTATTGCGGAGCTTTTCACGGGACGTTCTACTTTCTTGGGCCAGAGTGCTATCATCAGGATAAGGATGAAGAACATGGGAATCAACAGGAGTACTGTGTTCCTCGTTTCCTGAGAACGTTCTGCGATATCCTCCTGTGGCTGGACATTTACTGGTCTGATAAGCTCGTTGTTCTGATTATCCATCTCAATGATCCGGGAGGTCAATCGAATTCTTAACTCATGATCCCCGATTTGTGAGTTCCAATAGAACGTTGTGAAATTGAGTGACTCGGGGCCAATGGTGATATTTGAGGAGAAAAGAAGGGTTGAACCCTGATAAAAATTCACTTGAGCGAATGCTGCACGCTTCCCAGTGTTCTTCACAAGAGCAACGATCTCGACCACATCCCCATTATTGGGATTCGTAGGCAGCAATCCTGTATTTACGAGATAGAGATCCATCTTTGGAATAACCTCGAAACTGCGGTCTTCTGTCGAAATATTCCCGTTCTCGACCACGTAGACCGTGATGAGATGCAGACCCAATTCAACAGTACGATCGAATGAGATCGATACGGACCCGCCGGGTTCACATGCTATCGTACGGTTCAGAAGGAGCGTTCCTCCTTTGATCTCATTCTCGAAAAATAATACATAGCCGTTTCCTGATCGTACTCCGAGGTTAATCACATCGATACCAATGGTGATCCTTTCTCCATCGTATGGATGCATTTCTGAAAGCGAGATCGTGGAATTGAACTGGAGATCCACTATTTTGTGAACGTTGAGAAAGCTACTTCCTACATTATTGGTGATGTTGGATTCCAGTGGATAGGATCTGATCACCGCGGCATATATTCGTGAATAACCACCTATCGATGTCCATATGATACTGACCTTTTTCGTGGAATTTGGAAGGATTGTAACAGTCGTGTTCCCGAAATAACTTTCTGCGCTGGTGTCCCCATGGTAAAAATTGACCGTCGCATTGGTCTGCTCGCTTCCATTGTTGGATATTGAAGTTGATATGATAACAATGTCCCCTTCGATCGGTTCACTGGGGAAGAATGTGAAATCCGTGACAATGGTAAGGTCTACACGGCCGAGGACATCGATGACGATCTCACCATGATTGTTCGAAAGATCATCATCCGCAGGTGAGACAGCTAGTACATCCACAATGATCGAATGGATTCCCTTCAATGCAGTCCACTCGAGGGTTACGGAGGCATTTTTCTCTCCGGTCAGCGAAATATTTTCCCACCGGATGGGTACGGTTGATCTTTCATCGAGATAAAATACGACTGCCGCATCGGCATCGGTCTCTCCGGTATTATGAATGATCGCAGTAATGGTCACTCTCTCGTAGTCCGATATCTCTGCCTTGGAAAGTTCAATATTACTCACTGTGATGTCAGGCTTTGTCCTGACGATCACCGTATTTTCTGCTTCATTATTTGTGAGGTCGGTTTCGGTATTGTTCACATTTGAGATATTTACGATGATCGTATGCTGACCGGGAAAACCGGTTGTGTTCCACGGTAGGGTAATAGTGACCGGTACAGTTGGATTGATAGTAAGCTCAGTGGATCGGGAGAGGAGGTGGTCATCATCCCTTTGGTCCAGATACACGAGAACATCGGCCTTGGAATCCAATACTCCTACATTGTATATGGTGGCATTGATGAATATGATCTCGGATTCCATGGGCTCACTGTCGGAAAACTCGATGTCATATTTCGTGAGCATTATATCGGAAGTGGGACGGGGTCGAATGAATATAGGAGCAAGTATCGTGTTGTTCAGCTCATTCGTTTCATCTGTCAGATTCTTTGGGTCGATCACCGCATATACCGTGAAATCCCCTTCGAATCCCGTTGTATTCCAATTGACCTCAGAGATCTGTGATCCAAGCATCTGGAGTGTCATCCGATCGGTTGCAATGAGATGATCCTTGTCGATGACATCATAGTAGTAATCAATATCAAAAGTTGTCGGGGCTCCGGTATTGTTTACTTTTGTCACAAGGGTTACCATTGTTCCTTCGGTGGGATCCCAAGGATTGAATTCCAGGAGGGAGGCAGGGGGTGGAGTGGGGGGAGAGGGGGAGGAGAGGGAAGAAAAGAACATATCAGGAGGGGGGGGAACGACAGTGAGGGCATGTTCATACGAGTCATTCATGTATCTGTCGAAATGTGGATTATGGGCCATGACTTCGAATACCATTGTATCGTTGCCATCATCGATCCCCAGTATTGTGAAAAAAACGCTTGTATTTCCCGGATAGAGCATTTCAATTCTCTGGGTCGATGAGTTCACATCAAAGAAACTCTTCTCCGACGTCAATCTTACCTCAACCCAATCAAAATAATTGTAATCCTCTTCATCGGTGTTGCATTCGTTCTCTAGTACGATCTCAATCTCGATTTCTTCGGAATAATTTACATGGCTTACTAGTGATGAAGAAGCTTCCACAAGATCCACATACTGAGTGAATTTCACAGGTCGGTCATGGCACTGCTCGGTCTCACTCCCGCACCCCTCCTCGGATCGTCCGTCACCCTCGGGGATTTCCAATGATATCACAAAAAGTGTCAACAGACAAAATAATATGGCCAATGATAGCCTCAGTTTTTCTTGATGCATACCCTAACCTTTCCCACGATCAACTTTTACTTTACCCGAGATCACGATTGCTCCTGCTCCGATCACGAATGCCACCGCAACCATATACATTGCCTGCTCCGGTTCGAATCCCTCATCTTTGCTCACGATGAAATCCAACTCTCCACGATTATTGGTGGTATTAGATTCCGAGGGACTGGACCCCTCAAGTACGACAATGATGGTATGGGGTCCGGATAGGCCCACGGTATTCAAGGTTTCGGGTGATTGAACATTTACTGTTGATCCAGCCAGGATGGAGATATTGGATTGGATTGCTATGAGGTGTTGATCATCCAACGTATTGATGTAGAAGGTGACATCGATCATAGCATCGGTTTGGCCTTGGTTCAGTATTGTTGCATTGATAGCGATACTCTGTCCCTCCACTGGTCTCCCTTCTGATAGAGAAATGCTGTTTTCAACAAGAACAATATCGGGCTGTGATGAGGCATAGATGTTGACCTTCCCAATATTTTTTTCATGTCTCTCGTCATCCGGGGTTGAATTCACCACATTGACATACAGTGTGTGTTCTCCTAAAATTTCCGATGTGTTCCATTCGTATTCGATTTCAATGGTACTGAAAGCAGAGAGCTCGATTCCAGTCATTAGAGTGACATAGTTATTTGGTTTTGAGTTGTCCAGACAGAAAACGATATCAAAGACGGCATTTGTTTCACCGCTATTGGAAATCGTTGCTGAAATATCAATCATGTCTCCTTCCATGAACAAATAATCGCTCAGGAAGATATCAATGACGCTCAACCGTGGTCTGGTCAATACCCGTATCAATATGTCAAATCCGTTATTGGTGATATCGGATTCACCTGGTATCGAATCTTGAATGACTGCGTATATTCTATGGTATCCCGATTTACCTTCAGTATCCCATCCATCAGAGATTATTGTCATACTTTTTAGGGCTGGAACGGACACATGTCGAACATTGAACATGTGTTCAGCATCAATGAAATTATAAAAGAACGAGACCGTGAAATTTGCACCGGTCTCTCCCTGATTTGAAACATTTGCTTGAAAAGTAATAGCTGACCCCTCAATCAGGATAGGCTCTACAGCTTTAAGTTCTCTAATGATCAGATCGGGTCTGGTTACAACCCTCGTTATTTGTTGAGCTTCGTTGTTCGAGATATCCGATTCGGTTGGGAACGATGCTTCAATTCTCACGATTATAGAGCGATTCCCCAGGAGATCCGTTGTATCCCAGTCAAACGGACTTGAAATGAATGTGGTGGCAAGATGTGGTATCATGGTCTCTTCCATTCTTCCGATGAGGTGATCGGAGGTCTTCATATCCCAGTAAAAGGCAATACGGGCAATGGTGTCGGTTTCTCCGTTGTTGATAATTCCGGTACGTATTCCTATCGCCTCCCCCTCGAATGGTATTTCCCGTGACAGTATGATCTCACGTACACTCAGATCGGGACGTGTCAGGACCCGGATCAGATTCAGTTCCAGATTGTTCGAAGTGTCGGATTCCATGGGAGATACATTGTATATCCTGACGATGAGGAGGTGATCACCTGCAAGGCCGGACGTATCCCAATCCATTGGGCATACAACTGTTGTTTGGTTCTCTCCCTCCCTTCCCTCAACTGATATCCCGATGGCCTTTCCGATCAGATAATGATCTTCCATCTCGTCGTAGTAGAACCATACATCACAGACAGCCTGGGCCTCACCCTGATTGGAGATGACCGCACTGATCGGTTCCTGGTCGCCCTCGATCAATGGTTCCTCGGTTTCTATCGATCGAACCAGGATGTCAGGTTTTATTAGTATTCTGACGGTTCGACTCATGATGTTGTTGTCTTCAGTGGATTCATGGGGTGTGGAATTTTTCAGGACGGCGAATATCGTTCGATTTCCCCATTGGCCGGTGGTGTTCCAAACCATATCGAAACCCCGAGAATGTTCCCCGGAGATCGAAAAGGAACCGTTCCCGATGATATGTTCGATGTCCATGATTCCCATATAGAGCGCAATCTCGAAATAGGAGGATGATTCGCCGCTATTGACCACGTTTAGCTCGACACTTACGATATCTCCCTCGATCGGAACTGACGGAAAAAAAGCAATGGTATCCCACGCAAGATCCGGTTTCGATAGCACACGTACAACGATCTGCATTTCATTGTTCTCTGCCATGGTATCCTCTGGGGTAATATCTGACAACACCACGAAAATGATGTGGTTTCCCTGAAGTCCCGAGGTGTTCCACTCGACCTCGAATAATGAGTTTGTCTTCGCTTTTACCATGACATCTTTTACCGTGGCTATCCTGTGTTCTTCATCTTTCTCATCGTAATAGAATTTCAGATGGGCAGACGTATTTTTTATTCCGATATTTGCAATATCGGCACCTAAGGTTATGATCTGATCTTCTACCACAGGTTCGAAAGGGATCGAAATTTCCGATACCCCAAGCTCATGATCCAGAGCCATCACTGTGATTGACTGAGAATACGAATCATAAAAGTTGCAATTCTTGTGTTGGTTATTTGCATGGACGGAAAACTGAAGCGTATCCGTCCCATCGGATTTTCCTGTTATCTCCCAGGTCAGGGTCTCTGTCCCCTCCTGCATATTGTTGATCCTCTTGTCTGGATTGGTTATTTCTACGGTATCGTTCTCGGATTCAAGGGAGACATCGACATATTTGAACCGTTTGTAATCATCCACATCGATCTCATTCTCAATGACCAGTTTGATGGTCTTCGTCTCGGAGATATCGATGGTTTCGGGGATCTGTGTGGATTCATCCTCCTCCAACACATCCACAAACTGGTTTACGGGTATCCCTCCGGGAGGTTGGTGATAGTGGCATTGTTCCCCACCGGGAGCACACCCATTCTCTGATTTCCCTTCACTGTTTTGTGAGCTTGCAAGCAGAAGTACAACTATGAACGCTAGTAAACTAAGGAAGAGTATCAGCTTCGAGTTTTTACGAAAGGAATAACGGATTGAGAGAAAAAGATCATCGATTATCATGTATGCACACAATTCTCGTCTGAGGCTTATGAGATATATAAATGGTTTGGTAGCGTATTTTCCCTTCGCTCCTGCGGCTGCCCCCTCCCCCCCTTCAGTTATTTGTTTCGTATCGTAGTATTAAGATTATGCTAGTTGTAGCTGAAGTTGTTTGTGTCGGTGGTGGGGGTGGGGAGTGGATTTTCGCTGATATGATGGATTGACGAAGAAATAACGATGGAGGCGCGGGATCATAATAATTTGTGCCGTATGGAAAGTATCCCGAGGCCGATTGATACGGAGAGAACAACCGATACCAGTGTCCCGATGATGATACCATATATGGGATAGAAGAAGTGCACCCAAACCGCATAGCTCATGACCGAAGGAGTGCCGAATATCATTGCCTTCGCTAGCCCACGAACAAAATCTGGACCATGCTCCCGGCGTGATATGACCATCGTAGATAGGAACATGGCCGGGAAGACAGAAAAGATCCCGCTGAACACGCTCCCGATGTTTGACATGAAGACTGAAAAGGCGATGACCATTCCTGCCAATGTTCCCCTCCCCGCGAGCTTTCCCCATGTATACCGAACCTTTACTTTCCCCACCGATCCGATCTTTTTCACGTTCTCAAACATGATATAGGCATACCCCCAGCACAGAACGTACAGGAGTATCGACAGGAAGATGTTGGAAAAATCAGATAAAACAAGGAGGGAGCTGAGAATCAACCAGATAATAAGGGAGAGTCCAAGTGCATGGAAAACGGGCTGGTGGGAATAATGGGCGAAAACAAACAGGAAGAGAATATTGATCCCCATTTCCGCTGGAACCACAACAGCAGCCCGGGCAGCAAAGTCTTCTCCCTTATTCATTGCAATGAACACGAAAGCAATGATGATGAGGTGGGGAAGGGTTCCCAGGATACCTCCAACTTTGGTGCCGAACTTCTCAGCGATCAAAGTTACGGAGATGACAATACATGCCGATAAAATGAAAGGGAGTACGATCTGTATGAGGACGCTGTCCATAAGGCCGGAATCGGACATGGGCTATAAACCGTTCTCCCATTTCTTCCCCTTCCCCTCCCCTTATTCCCCCTCCCCCCACCCTATCTGTATACTGATTGTTCTCTATTTCCCTTCCTCCCTTCCTTCCTTCCTTCCTTCCTTCCTTCTCTTCCCCTTAATTTCCAAAATCATTTCTATGAGTACAGGGTACGGGGAGGTATGAGTATTTTAAAATTAATATTGGGGAAAGATGCAAATAGAGAACATCCGGAAGAGTTTGGAAAGCTGATCGCAACATTTGATGAAAGTCATAAATATAATCAATTCATGAAAAAACTCAAAAGAAAAATGATCCTCGCCGGTATCATTTGTTCCCTCTATATCATCGCTATGTCGATAGCTGACTATTATTATGACAGCAAAGGATTCTGGCCATATGAAATTTTCCTGCCCATGGGAATATTGTTATTGGCCATCATGGTTTTCATACACCTCGATACTCATGGTATGATAATTTCAATCTACGAAAAAGGGATCCATTTAAAGGGTACTGAAATGGTCTTTCATAGGAAACTCCCAGGCAACTCTATCCGCAAACTCCCATTTCGTGACATTATTGGCCTGGAATATATTAATGGCCACCTCTTCTTCGATCGAAAGGGAAGGAAATGGATAAATCCAAAATTACCAATGAACGAAGAAACCGCACACTCCATTCAGGAGGCTTTCCAGAATTTCAATCGGTTATCAGAGGAGGAAAAGCAGTAGGGTCTTTATTGCAACCTTTGCGATTGTTCCACTCGGCTACATATGTACCATTCACTTTCAGAGGCACTCGTAGATCTATCTGCTCATCCCCCCTCCCCCCTTTCCCCCCCTGAGAAATGGTTAGTTTGTTTATTTGTTGGGTCGTTTGAATTTTCTTTACAATACGTGGATCCTATGGAGTAAGGGGAGGCGGGGGCGGGGGTGTGGCAGCCCTTCCACGCGTACGACGAGCGGTTGGCGGTGGGGCAGCCGACGCTGGTGGGGGGGGGGAGGGGGGAGGTGAGCGTGGTGGGGACCTCGGCAGCGGGGGTGTTCGAGATCCACTTCT
>CAZTGJ010000121.1:0-9206 GCA_964613025.1 uncultured Thermoplasmata archaeon
TCATCACTCAGGGAATGAAAATCGCACTTACTTCACATGGCTGAACTCTTACCTAAAACCGCCGCTCAGATTGGGAAGTGGTATTCCACTATTCCGGTTCAAAAAGAAACTCTCTTATCCTAGTAACTATTATGAATTATTTCCTTATTTTATGGGAACTATTTTGAATTCTTTCCTTATTTCAGGGAAACTTTTCAGGAATATTTCCTTATTTTAGAGAAACTATTTATATTAATTCAATCTTTGGCTGTATGATGAAGCGAAGTATCATCATTGATATGATCAGGGATTTCGAGGAAAAAGAGCTTCCAAAGCTCATTGAGAGGGAGCTCGTTATCAAATATCCCTCGGCAAAGAAGTCCCTGGTTTTCATCGGACCCCGACGGGCAGGAAAGACATTTTTCTGTTTCAATATTATCAACGACCTACTGGTTCAAGGAATATCCCGTGACCGCATCTTTTACATCAATCTTGAGGACGATCGGTTATATCCCGTCACTGTTAAAGATCTGGATAGTCTGCTTCGTATCTATTTCGAAATCCATCCAGAGAACAAAGATGACAAAATACATCTCTTCCTTGATGAGGTCCAGAATGTGGATGGCTGGGAGAGATTCGTGAGGCGGGTGATGGATTCGGAGAACATCCAGGTTTACATCACTGGTTCATCATCGAAACTGCTCTCCCAGGAAATCGCCACCTCCATGAGGGGAAGGGCTCTCTCCTATTTGATCCTCCCGTTCTCGTTCAGGGAATACCTGAAAGCAAGGAACATAGGAACTGAGAAATTCATGTCATCTGCGAAAAAAGCCATAGTACTGTCCCATCTTTCCAAGTATCTCGAGGAGGGAGGATTTCCGGAAATCGTGATGGAGGATGATCGGGAATTGGGATCGAGAATAATCAGCGATTATAAAGAAGTCATGCTCTTCAGGGACATTGTGGAGAGATTCAAGGTGAAAAATGTCCTTGTCCTGAAATCATTGTTCAATGCCATGGTATCATCCACATCCTCCACATTTTCAGTAAATAAATTCTACAATGAACTGAAAAGGCGTGGTCAGCACGTAGCGAAGAACACTGTTTATGAGTATTCCAGTCATCTGGAGGATACCCATGCGATCATCCTGCTCAAGTCACTTGATTACTCACTGAGAAAACAGCAACAGAGCCTTCCCAAACCATATCCCATCGATCCGGCCTTCCTTGGCCTTCTGGGTCCGCGATTCTCCAGAAACATGGGAACTGCCATGGAAAATGTCGTAGCCATCGAACTGGTCAGACAACTATCGGAAAAACCCTTAGCTCGTATCAACTACTGGAAAGATGCTCAACAAAGGGAAGTTGATTTCGTTCTCACGGATGGTATGGACGTCACCGCACTCATTCAGGTGTGTTATGACCTGCAGGATATAGGAACCGCAGATCGAGAGATGAAGTCACTGGCGAAAGCTGGTGAAATGTTATCATGCAATCGTTTATTTATAATTAGTTGGGATGAGGAAGGTACTCATGAGATTTGTGGGAAGAGGATCGAGATCATACCTCTTTGGAAATGGTTATTGGAACCATCGATGATTCCATTGTCCGGTGCTTAGGCTATTTGATTTCTGTCGCTAATTGGTACAATTTTAGAGAAACTATTTTATCCCACCTCCCCCTCCCCCCCTCCATCAACAATAAAATAGAATAAAATAATTACAACAAAATCGGAGTGAAGATCATGAAAGTCACCGAGCTGTTCAGATACGTCATCGAACGGGGAATGGAAAAGGATCCCAGGGGTAAGGAAGGTCTTGATAGACTTCTTGCAGATGTAAAGAAGGAACATAAAAAACTCCCGAAGGCACGGAAGTGGGAGTTCGACGAGGAGCGGCTCTGGAATCCATACGACGATTCACGCATTCTCCACAATCCGGAGGACAATGAGGTGGGGCGGGTGCTCATGGGAGTGAACATTGATTCTGCGGAGATTCTGCTTGCAGACCGGCTCAGGGAGCGGGGGGAGAAGGTGGACCTGGTCATAGGCCATCATCCCCGTGGGATCGGCCAGCCGGGACTGCACAAGGTCATGGACGTCCAGGTGGATCTTTATGCCCGGTGGGGGGTTCCGGTGAATGTGGGGGAACAGCTCATGGGACCCCGGATAAACGAGGTCATGCGGGCGGTGATGCCATTGAATCACCAGCAATCCGTGGATAGCGCGAAACTCCTGGGAATTCCCTTTATGTGCACCCACAGCCCGGCGGATATTCTGGTGCAGGAACATATGCAGGATCTCATGAACCAGAAACAGCCCCATTTGATCAACGATGTGATCGATGTTTTCAAGGAAATCCCGGAGTACAGGACAGGAATCAAGCTCAAGAACGGCCCAAGGATCATCCTGGGCAAGGGATCAAACAGAGCAGGAAAGGTGGTGGTGAAGATGGCAGGGGGAACAGGGGGGGCGAAGACCCTGTACAAGGCGTTCGAGACTGCAGGAGTGGGAACCTACATTGCCATGCATGTGAAGGAGGACCATATCGAGCTGGCAAGGAAGCACCACATCAATCTCATCGTTGCCGGACATATGCCCTCTGACTCACTTGGGATGAATCTTATGTACGGTGAGCTTGAAAAGAAGGGTGAGCTGGATATCGTGCGGTTCTCGGGATTGATCCCACCCTCCGAGGAATAGAAAATTCATTGCATTTGTAAAATATGTTAATTCCACATTACGTATTTCTTTATTTTTTGTTACGTGCAGTAACATACTTTCAAAACTGGTTGGAACCATGTGATAATATCAGTATAGCGGAATCCCCTAATGCTGATTCTTCTTCACGTGCTTGCGCTCACGTTTTCCCTGGATCTTCTTGAGCTTCCCGGTGTTGAATGCCCAGTCGTACAGGCCTCGCTCTGAATCAGCGATGACGATCCTTTCTCCTGCACGGTATTTGGTCCTGGTCGTCCAGTCCGTGAATCCCGTGATCACCCGGTATGCCCGGGCATCCTCGAGTACTTCATCGACCTTTCTCCGACCCTTCATCTGGGAGTAATTCCCGTCGAAGACCTTCAATGTCCCGTTCCGCAGGTCGCCCACTTTATTGCAGACCGAATCCAGGAGATACCGATCGTGGCTTACAATGAGCAGGGTTCCCGGGTATTCTTGAAGTGCGGATTCCACTGCCGCTCGGGACAGGATATCCAGGTAGTTGGTGGGTTCGTCCAGAATGAGCATGTTCTTTTTCTCTGAAAGCAGCAGGGCAAGCGCTACCCGCGCCCTCTCACCTCCCGAGAGGGTGGAGATTGGGCGTTCCACATTATCCCCGGTGAGAAGGAACCGGGCGAGGATCTTCCGTGCCAATAGTTTTTCATCCTTTCCCACGGAAATCAGGATCTGCTCTTCCGGTGTGAGGCTTCTGTCAAGGAGGTCATGACCCTGGGCAAAGTATCCGATCTTTGCCCCCGGTGCAACCCAGAGCTCTCCCGTGCAGGGAAGCTCAGACAGCAGGGCCTTCACCAGGGTTGACTTTCCCGACCCGTTGGGTCCGAATATCCCGAGCTTGTCACCTTTCTCAAGATAGAGGTCAACCGATTCCAGGATCCGATGCCCCCCCCGCTTTACCCCCATTCCCTTGATCATCAAAACATCTTTTCCCGACTTCTGGGCCGTCTCGAAGGTGACGGTCATATCCTGCTTGCTCTTCGGAGCCTCCACATGGTCCATTCGCTCCAGCATCTTCAGCCTGGTCTTGTGGGCCGTGAGGTAGGGATTTCTTCTGAGCTGCTCTTCTGCGATCTTCAACTGGCGGTTTCTTTCCGTCCTGTTCTTTTTGTAAACTTTCTCCTTGATGTTGGTTTCAATTGCCTTCTTCTTCACGAATGCCGAGTAGTTTCCCTTGTACTCCCCGAGCTTTGCTTCCTCCAGTTCCCAGATCCTGGTCACTGCCTTATCCAGAAAATACCGGTCATGGGACACCACAACAAGTGCACCCTTCATTGTCAGAAGATAGTCCTCAAGCCATTCCGTTGTTTCGATGTCCAGATGGCTCGTTGGTTCGTCCAAGTACAGAATGTCCGCATCCTGGGACTGCATGAGCACACGGGAAAGCATGACCTTTGTTGCCTCCCCCCCGCTGAGATCGGAGAACATGCGGTCCGCCATGTCAATGGGGAGTCCCACATTCTTGAGAACTCCGGCTAATCTGGGACTTCCTGTCTGGTTCTCGTTCAGGCTCGTTTCACTCTGCAACCGGGAATACTCGGATGCGATCTCATTCCAGTCCAGATCACTGTTTTCCGCACTTGATGCCATGAGCTCCTCCAGCTCTGCAAGTCGACGGGTTACAACTGCCATATCTCCGAAAGGAGTACCGATCACATCCCTCACCCTTTGCGAGGGCTCGATCACCGGGAGCTGGGGTAGATATCCGATCTTTTCGGTCCGGGTAATGATATCTCCCATTTCAGGACGCAGGGTGCCCATGAGCACCTTGATGAGGGTGGTTTTTCCCACTCCGTTCTTCCCCACGAGACCGATACGATCCCCTGAGTTGATGGTGATCTCCACGGAATGGAAGATGTCCTTGGGACCAAAGGATTTGGATATCGATTCAGCTCGCAGGAGCATACCCTTCCGATGCGGGGGAATATTAAATGTCTTCCCTTGCTACCTCTCGATCTGGTACCCCTTCGGTGGACTCCTCATCAAAGGAGGCACGAACCGATCCCGACGGTCTGACATCGCTCTCGGAGCAGATCATTGTTGAAGTGCATAAGATCAAGGAGAGACCCTGAGTATGATACACTCTCTCTACCGGCGTTCCAGGACACTCGTATACACCATCCGGGTGATATGGGCGATAGTCTCCCAGTTGTAGAGTCGGGCCACACGCTCCCTCCCCCTTCCCCCCAGTTCCTTAGCCAGGGTGTCGTTTGTCAGAAGTTCGATTATCCGGTCCGCTAGCTGTTGTTCATCCCCTGCATCATAGGTCATACCCGCCTCCCCGATATATTTCGGGATCATTCCTAATTTCGGGGACACAACTGGACGGCCTGCGGCCATGTACTCGAAGATCTTCAGGGGGGACCACCAGAAACCGAATCTTTGGTAATATTCACATCGATCCCTGTCAAGGTCCGGAGTAAAGGATGCTACAAGTACCCCGCAGGAAGAGAGCAGTTCAGGAACCATATCGGGAGAGACCGCCCCTGTCATCTCTACGTGCTTTTCGATACCGAGTTGACTCAGAAGGTCAAGCAGCTCATTCCTGTGGTTTCTGTTATTCCCGATAAGCAGAAGTTCACTTTCCGGTATCTCATCACGTACCAGGGCAAATGCCCGGATGAGCCCTCTGACTCCGTGCCAGGGCATGAAACTCCCTATGAAACCGATTTTCTTCATCTTTTCCTGGGGCAGGGGAGTGGGGGGAAACCGGGAGGGATCCGCACCGTTGGGTATTACAAACACTCGATACTTCGAGGATTCCGACCAGATCGCACCCTTGATCTGAGGTGTCTGGCATATGATGGCCTGGGCCTGGCTGAACTGGAGTATTTTCAGAAGCGAAAGGGGTAGCCGTTGCCACGGTTCGGCATTGAGTTCAAGGAGGGGATCATTCACCTCAAGGATAAGAGGAATTCGGGTAATCGCAGATGCAATCATTCCTGTTCCCCCTACCATTTCGAATCGTTCGTGTATCAGATCGTATCGTTCCTTTTTCAAGAGCTGTAACGTCTTCACAAACGTACGATTATTCCTGAAGAAAGGATTTGAACGTGGGATATGATGCACAGTAAGACCCGGAACATCTTCCGCTTCCATCTCCACAGTCGCTACTGCTCCACCTCTCTCTCCCCTTCTCATTCCTCCTTCTCCTCCTCCTTCTCCTCCTCCCCCTCTATTTCTTATTCCTCCTTTTTTCCCCCCTCCTACTCCTGCTTCCGGTTCTCCGGCAATGAGGGTAACCTCTATCCCGCTCCTGCAGAGATTCTTCAGAAGGTTGTGAACATGAGTGAATCCCGCATGAGTCCCAGGGTAGGGTTCGGTTGGGGAAAGATAGAGAATCCTCATACATCGGATGAATTGCAGCTAGAGTATTTATGATTTAGGATGAGGGTGATAAAACTGGTAGTTCACACAGAATGTTCCACGTGGCTGCTATAGTGAAGCCTAACCCTGATCATTGATTGTGATCTCTGTTCTGGGTGGATATGATATCACCGTTCACCGCGTCCACGAACATTGATCCCCGTTCACCCCGGACATGCCAGTGAGGGAAGTAATGGAGACCCTCGGGAACAAGCCTGATGGAGGAGGTGTCCGGATAGCTCTTTTTCGACCGGTTCATGGTCAGTCCCTGTGATTCGGTGACGACCTCTAGGACCCGGGTGTTGATTTGGACCACACCGCTTCGGGCAAGATCCCTGGCAACCTTCTCGTCAGCTCTGGGGTTTAGTCGGATATAGTCCATGGGAAGTTCATTGATCGTTGGGAATCCGGGCTCCCATTCCTCCACTTCCAGTGTCACCCCGTTCACCCCCAGGATCCCTGATCGTGGTTTCCGGGTGTCGGAATTCTCCTCCAGGGTGATACAGGAGTACGAAAAAAGATAATAGGGGATCAGCTCCATCTGTGAATTGGTGATCGGAGCGATCGAGCTGCATAGGTCCTCCAGCTTGGTAACGGGTATTCGTGGTCGTATGATGGACCCCTTTCTCCGTTCATCCGGTTTATGAGGCTGTTGTACAATAGATGGCAGATCTTCGATCAGTACTTCCTCTTCGAGCTCCTCTTCATATATATTCCCTGCATTTATCCCTTCCCCTCTTCCTTCCTCCTCATCATTTTCCAGTATTGTATCTTCAAATATCCCCATACCAAGGATATCACCTGGATCATTCTGTTCCATCGTTTCCTGCTTCACCTGTGAAAGTGCGTGCTTCTTGCGATACTTCTCAAGAACCCGGATGAGTTCGGGTTTCTCCGGTTTTTCACCTTTTCCCTCCCTCGTCACATCTCCCATCAAGTTTCCCCCTCCCTTTCCTCCAATAAAGTTCCCATCATCCATCCAGTCCCCCTTCTCGAAACCGGTTATGATTTCCTGCACCGATCTCCGGAGTAGCTGACCACCTTCTTCACTCACATCCCCATCACGTCCATCACTTACATTTCCACCATTCCCCTTCCATATGAATTCACTATGTGGACCATTCCATTCCCCAATGTCTCCATGAACCTCCTCCCCCCCTGCCCCAGTTCCCTTGCTCCCTGTTAGATAGGTTGGGTGGATTCGTGGATGGCTGAACAGCTCAAGTGACCTCAGATGGGATCTGCCCAGCTCCAATTCAAGATCGTGTCTGTCTAACAGGATGATGGAGTGATAATGGGCAAAGGTCACTACTTCCCGGGAGAGGTCGTGATTAGAAATGAACACAAAGAAGTGGAAGAATGTATCCTCGGCGGTATCAAGAAATGCAGCCAAGGTGTCGGGATCAGGAGGTACGTCTGAAAGGGAATATCCCACTGCAATTCTCGTGTCCCCGAGAACCACTCTGAGGTACATGGGGTCGGTATTCGATGGGGCGGTTCTGGCACCATACCCGCGGAATACCCCGGAGATGGCATCCGGAATAGAATAGTGATCCCCCTCAGCAGACATTCTATCGTATCCTATTCTGTTTTATCGTATGCCGTTCGATCTCCTCTTTCCCATCCTTTCCCTTCCCATCAGATCCCTTCCTATCACAAGGATTTGTCAAGGATCGAAAAGAGTTCCTTCTCGAACACCTTGGAGAACTCCAGGGTGAGCTCGCCCACCATCTTCTCGGGAACCATGGTTAATCCCAGCTTGGTGCCGGCCTTGGCCAGCTTCACAGCAGCGAATGTCTCCCTGAGCTTTGCCTCGATGAACAGCTCCACTGCCTGCTTGAGCTCATCCCTAAGCTCGGGATTTTCCTCCACCTTCCGCTTGATGTGGAGTTTGATCTCGTCCTTCACCAGGTCCCTGAGGGCATCCATTACCAGATTCTCGGTGTTGAGTTCCTCCAGCGGTAATCCTTTTCCCACTGTCTTGATCAGGCTTTCAATGGACATAGGGGAGTTAGAGAGGGTCATGCTATTTTAATGTTTTCTGGCTGGGCAGTCGATTAACATATTCAGGGAGGCCGAAACCACCATGAACGTTTTCAAGGATCAATCTTCACGTAATCGATACCCGATGATTCTTTTCCCAGTTTCTTCTTTAGAACGTACAACTATCCCGTCCTTCACGAGCTGATCCAATGAATAGTTCACAGATGACTGACTCAAAGAGCTGCCTTCCTGGATCTCCCGGGATGTTGCAGAACTCCTAACTTTCAGAAATTCGAGGATAGTGCTTTGGTTATGGGAGAGAGGGCGTTCGATAGGTTTTTCCGGAGATTCGATAGGCATACCTGAAGGGAAGAAAAATCTCCGACTGAATTTCTTTTTCGTTCTAATCATACCGTTCCTCTCGAGTAATGCAAGATGATGAACGAGGGTTCCGCTCCCGAATGACATTTCCCTGAGAAGAGATGAATAGTGAACTCCCGGGTGTCCGAGAATATGCTGATAGATGATATTCCGATTATCATTTCCGAGCAGTTCATCCTTTCTCAATCGGGAGTAAAGAGGAAGCAGGGTGATGGTTAACAGGCCTATTCTGACATCTTCCCTCAATAAAGCGAGTCCGGTTATCCCACATAGTCCGATCCCAAGAGCGATCACGGGAAGGATCATCGTTTCCTGGTCCTCCTTGTTCGACTCGTACTCCTCGTTTTCCCTGAGCCATGGGTCGAAATCGGCATGCTCAGATATCCGATCCCCGGATCCCGGTCCCGCTCCCCCCGGTCCTGAATCGTCACCCCACCAGTTGTTTCGGATATTTTCCCTGTTTTTGTTCCAGTCTGCTTTCACTCCAAAATCGGTATTGTTGAAGAATCTATTGTGGTGGATCATTGTTTCCTGGGATGTGGCGCTTGAATCTGGATGTATGGAAATTCCGATAGGATTGTCGAAAATCGAATTCTCATAGATCTCGCACGGTGTGTCGATTAGTGAAATTCCCATCCACAGATTTGATGAGATGTTGTTGTGATGGATGACGATATCAGTACAGGAATATGTATGGATTCCATGCACACCGCAGTATCTCCGAATGACTGGTTGTCCTGAGATAGGATCACCTAACAACCCGTAT
>CAZTGJ010000122.1:0-9124 GCA_964613025.1 uncultured Thermoplasmata archaeon
TTGAATTAGACCCTTGAAAGAGAGAAGTTGTCGCCGAAGGCGACTTTCTTGCTCTTACTTTATTATTTGATTTTTTTTCTTTTTGTAATTCTCTTTTTTTCCTTTTCCCTTTCCTTTCTTTCTTTTTCTCTTTTTTCTCTTTTTATTTTTATCTTTGCATTTTCCTTTTTTTATTATTCTGTTTAATTTTCTATTTCCCTCTTGCTTTTGTTTGTTCCTTCGCCCCCCCCTCCTCCCCATCCCCATCCTCATCCCGTTGAGGTTATGTCACACGACTTCATGTCACTTTTCTTCGGTGAGCTTCTTCAGTTTTTTATCGGAAAGTTCAACGCCTTTATCATATCCTGCTTCCATTGAGAGGGAACGTGCTTTTTCATAAAGCCGCACCAATTGATCATGAATAGTTTCCTTCTTTTTGGTGATCTTCTCGAGGGCCGCAGTGAAATTCAGCAGTGAAATCGCGGAACCTTTAGGATCACTGATCCTTTCATAGAGAGCAAAGGCATTTCTGTAACTTCTCACTGCCTCAGGTTCTTTCCCTGCAGCAAACTCGTGCATTCCTTTCCGGAGGATGAGCCGGGCGGCTTTTGCATCATCATTGAAATTGCGGTAGATCATCGAGGCCTTTTCCAGATAATCTGCTGCGGTTTCAGGTTCACCCCTTTCCGAAAGGATGGATTCTGCAATTTCACATAGAACTGCGAAACGATAATTGTCTCGCCTGATTGTCTCCTGTGTCCGGGACCGTTTCTTTCCTCCCCCCTCTCCCCTCCCTCTCCTTAAGGAATCATCCCGCATTTCCTGCTTTCCTCTGACATCCAATTTCTTTCCCATATCTGCGGTCGCTGGCTTCTCTGCTGTATGATCCCTGCCATGAAAAAGAAAATGAGGATGGGCTTGTCCCCTCTCATCATCACGGTTTCGTACTGCACCTTCCTCAATGAACGTGATCCCGTGCTGTATCACGTCGAGGGCCTTCCCCTTCTCTCCATCCTCGAGATACATTTCGGTGAGACGTTCGATAAGACTGAGCATTTCCCGGTACTCACCTGTTCCTTCAGCAAGTTTCAATCCCTTCTGATAATTCAGAATGGCCTTTTTCCTCTCTCCTACATTACTGGAGAAATCCCCCATCATGTGGTAGATCTCGATCTTCTCCTCATCGGTGTGTGTTCTTTTCAGGCTTTCCTTGAGATGGGAATCGGCTTCCATGTGGTGCTTTGCCTCGCTTTCCAGTTGAGCAAGGTTAAGGAGGACCCGGGACAGGGCATATCTCTCCTCTGCTTTCCCGAGAAGGTCAACCGCTTTATGGAAACATTTTCGTGCTTCCCCTTTCCTGTTCACCTTCCAGTGATCGAGACCCAGCTCGTTGTACATCAATGCACTTTTCCTCAGGTCCCTGCGCTTCAGAAGAATTCCAAGGCTTCTCTTCTTCAGACGAATGGATGCGTCGATATCTCCCCGTTCGCCTTCCAGTTCTCCTATTTTTTGGAGCAGCCTTGCTTCTCCTGCCGGGTCAGTATCTTCGAACTCCATTCTTTTCACATAGCTTTCAATAGCCTTGTCCACCAGTCCAAACTCGGCCTGGGCATCCCCCATTATCTCCAGCAGTTGCTTTCTCCGTTCCTCATCTACGCCTTCAATCTCTATCTGTCCCAAAAGCTCGAAGAATTCACTATTCCCATAGCAGATCAGTTCATCGGCCCATTCGATGATAAGGTTGAAAGCCCTATCTGTGCTTCCGGAATGAACAAGATGATGGATGCGCTCAACCACGAGCGAGTGCTCCTCCCCTCGAATCAAAGCAGGTCCCGTAGTCCCCATCTCGTCGTATCCCCCCCCCACACCTCCGGAAAATGTTGTATCGTCTCCTTTCAGAGCAATCGTGTAATAATCGACGGCAATCGAGTGATACTGTTTCAGGCTGTCCGGGGTAATCCGTGGTTGAAAAAAATCTTTTATCAATCCATGGATGGATATATTTCCTTTTAACGACCGGATCAGATTCTTTTTCAGGAGGGTTTCCACGTGTTCCATAGACACGGAGGGATCAGGAATGGAATTCACTAACATTTCCATGGAGGCGGGGTGGCGAAATACCGAGCATACTTCGAGGATCGTTCTCTCTTGAGGGGTCAGTGCCTCCACGATCTCCTTGGAAAGAAATCTCTGGAAGTCAAGTTTTGAAGAGGTCGATCCCATCCTTGAAATTAGTTCAAGAGCAAAGGGGTGGCCCAGGGTCTGGGTATATACTTTGCCGAAAGCTTCCTTTCCAAGTAATGCTTCCTTCCCAGGACCGATTTCCAGGGACGGTAGGTCCATAAGTCCGCTCGCCGGAGTATCTAGTCCTTTTTCGGGATCATACAGATGGGAGACAAGTTCGAAAGCATCATCGAAGTTCAATCCGGATAGGGTGATCTCCCGGATACTATTCTCGACGGTGACCATCCGCCGGTCATAGAAATTCGGCATTGTCCGTGATGTCAAAATGAATGTGCATTTCCTCCAACTGCTGAGGTGTGTGAAAAGAGCCTTGAGATATTTCTGGATCTGAGGGTTTGCATTATGGGCGTCATCAATAACGATCAAACGTGGAGAGCGCTTGAGGAGGGTGAGGGTCTGCTTCAATATCTCTTCGAAATGCCAATGACTGATTTCCTCGTCCTTTCCCATCCCGATTCCCAGTCCTAATTTCCCGGGAGTTGTCTTTCCTCCTTCTCTTCTGGATCTCGTTTCGAGTTGGGAGAACAGAGCCGTTGAAAAACTGTGAAATCCTGTCCATTGATGGACATTCACCCAACCGATGTTACGGTCATTTTTCAAGGTATGGGCTGCTTTGGCCGCCAGGCTTGTCTTTCCGATACCGGCAATTCCATGGATAACGATAGCTATGGTATGGCCTTCGGTGACTGATGTCTCAATGAATTGCAGTTCTTCTTTCCGTCCCGTGAAGTAGGGATATGATGGCACCTGTGAGGAAAAAAGGTATTCAGACCCATCTTCTCCCGTGGGGGGGCTTCTCTCACTGCTTCCGGTTCCCTCCTCATCTCGGATACCGATCGACAGGGTGCCATTCTTCAGTTCATTGGCAATAACGAGGAGGGTCAGTTCAGAATCCTTCATGCGAAGTACATCGCTGATCTCTCTTGCAGAAGATTCTTCCTTCCCCACTCCACGGACCCTGATGCGGGATTCGAGAAGACTCTTTTCTACCTCCCTTACGGCCTGAATGCCCTCGTAGGTCAGAAAATAGACCTTGCGATTTCTGTTTCCCCGTATCACATGTTTAGTCTCGGAATTGATGAGTCCTTCGTTTTTCATCTCATTGAGTGCACGAGCTGCTGCTGCCCTGTGAATATTGACATGGTCGGCAATCCCCATCTGGGTAATATCGAAGGGAACCTGAAATTTGTCATGGAAATGTCGATATTCGTAGAGATGAAGTAATACTCGATGATTAACGGGTACCTTATTCAGAAGTTTCATGAAACTGGACGAACTGTACCGAGCATCCCTTAATTATTTTTCCTTGATCTCGCTGATAATGTATCCCCCCATTTTTCCGGGATGGATCAAATCCATGAAAAAATCTATATCTTCCCTTCTGAACTCTCTGAGCAGATAAAGGAAACAGAGATACAAACAAAGGCCGGCGATGAGCTCGGGAATAAGAAGAAGAAGGCGATACTCATCACCAGCAAACATACTGATGCCAAATATGACGACAGCGGCTCCAACAGAGGCCAGGAAGTGTTTCATCATGATCTGTGGTTCGAACGTCTTTCCTATGATTGGACGTGCTTCCTTCCGTAGGAGGACGAACCGCCCGGTATCTGAAAGGAACGTAGCGGCAGCCGCTCCTACCCCTCCCATCCCGAGCAAGGTAATTCCTGCCGCCTTTTCGGGGATGAAGAGGCAGTTTAAAAGGAAATTCGCGACAAATACGACAATACTGATACGAACTGCCAGCCGTGTCTTTCCGGTTCCAGTGAGTATCTGACTGTACGGTTTGTTGAGTATGGTCATCAGTGCAAATAGAGCAAGAAATACTAGAATCATACCGGACTCATCGAATCCTCCGCCCAGGACGAAGTCAATGATTGCACCGTTGAGGGCGATTGTCAGTGCCACGATCGGAAAGATAAGCATGGAGAGGTAGCGTTCGGCTCTGGAAACAAGTTTATTGATCTCGGAAAGCTCACCCTTTGCATGGAGTGAGGAAATCGTGGGGAAGAGAAGGATGGCAACGGCTGCAGCACTGGTGTAGATGAACATGATAATTCTCTGGGCACCATAATAGAAACCGACTTCCTCAGTGTCCCAGAACAATCCGATCATTACTTTATCCATATAGAGATACAGTACCGAGATGACGGCAATGACGGACATGGGGAATGCAAAGACCGCATAGCTTGAGAGGATCTCCCGATCCGGGCGTCTGAAAGTGTATCCCCGGAGAAAGACCATTCCCACAAGAAAGAGGGCCAGGGCCCCGATAACATAGGACCAGGCAACCCACACGATCCCGTAACCGGACAGTACGAAACCAACGATCAGTGGGGTTCTTACCAGGAACTCGATGATGCTGGGCAACTGGGCCTTTGCCTGTTTCCTCTCCGAATTGAAGGTGGTTATGGGTATCCAAGAACATGCCCAGAGCACATAATAGAGTAAGAATATGTAGACGACCGTTTCACTTTCATTCGTGGAAAAACCATCGAAAAACCGTGCGTATATCTGGATAGTGATGAGGGAAACGAGGGCCATGACCAGGGTCAGAGCGAGTTTGATGGATGCATAGGCACCCATGCATCTGTCAATATCCATCCCCTCGGAAACCCGCTTGTTATGGGCCGAGTCAAACCCCAGATTCGAAATGAATGTGAACATACCCAGGAATGACAGCCCGAATCCCAGCACACCAAGATCATCGGCTCCGAGATGACGAGCGATAATGGAGAGGGTAATAAAACCGAGCACCCCCCCCACAACATTGTTCAGGACAATGAGTATCGATTTCCTGGCTATAATGAATATCACCCTTTCTTCACACGTGATCGTTCCTTACATTGATTTCGGGCAATCAGCGACGCACCCACACCAGCGCCGAATCCGTTATCGATGTTTACCACGACAAGTCCCGGAGCGCAGGACTGAAGCATGGACATGAGGGCTGCCTTCCCCTTTCCCCCAAACCCGTATCCAACGGAACTCGGGACGCCTATCACGGGAATGTTCACAAGCGATGATACCACCGATGGTAGCGCTCCTTCCATCCCTGCAACCACGATGATAACCGAGGCGTTGGCTTCGAGTATATCCTTCAAAGGTTGAAACAGTCTGTGTATCCCGGAGATCCCCACATCATAAGAGGTAATTACCTGACACCCCATGATCCGACACGTTTCCTTTGCCTCTTCTGCAACCGGGATGTCGGATGTTCCGGCTGTGATGAGCCCCACCACGCCTCCGGAATTATCGAATACGAAATCATTCTTTGTCATCAGGATGGTCTTGCCTCTGGTATTGAAGACGATGTTCAGATCCTGATCCCGAGAATCCAGCAAATCGTGAATCGCCTCCATGATGTCCTTCCCTGCCCTGGTGACCAATGCATATCCGTTCTTCTCCACCATAGCAAGTGCAATGACTGCGGCATCAGCAGGGTCCTTGGTATCGCCATACACCACCTCCGGAACTCCGCTCCTGAGCTGGCGCGACGTATCGATGGCTGCAAAATCAGAGATCTGTTGTATGGAAAGGAGATTCAACTCCTGCTCGGCCATCTCAATATCCATTGTTCCTTCCTTGAAGGCAAGAAGGATATCGGACAGTTTCCTGTTCTTTGGTGCATGCACCAATTGGTCACTTCCTGATATTGGCGAGATCACCACCGGAGGAAAGCTCCAACCCCTCCCAGGGACTCCAGGCTTTCATTTTCGGCAACGAACTCGACCTTGGCATCGGTCTGCTGGGCCCACTCCACAAGTTCCTCCACAGCATCGACCTGCAGAAGCTTCCCATCACAGAAATTGCATTTTCCGGGTTTGAGCTTGACGATGTTGCAGGATTCACACTTGTATCCAGGTGCCTTGAAATTCATATTAATGAGTATGCGGTCCGACCGTCCGTTCTTTGTCTTCTCAAGGACATCTTTGAGGCCATAGGCTGCATTTTCCCCTTTCATCACGGCTCCGATGAATTCCTCCACCATTTCCCTCTCTTCCTCCCGCTCCTTCTCGAAGAATACCGGGAATGCATCCCGGACTACCTCCTCATCAGGGGTCTCGGTCTCGATGTTGAGAACGGCAATGATCTTATCCTGAAAGTATTTCGGAAGATAGGGGATAAAGTTCTTCTTGGCATCGCTCTGCCCTGCAACGACGAGCCTGCGGATCTTCACACCCTCGAAGACCCGGGTGGCCTCCTCGGCAATATCCTTGTAGAAGTGGACCAGTTCACCGTCACGTTTCCTCTGGAATCGCATCTGGGACCATCCACCCTTCTTGTGATGATGGAAGATCTCTTCGTGGAGCTTCCCGGTCTCGGCGATGGCTCCCGCTTTCACCAGATAGATCCGTGCATGATTATGATCGAGAAGAATGATACCGAAATCCTCGAACTCCTCAAGGAACTTGGCCATGGGACGGATGTAGGGTGATGAGTCGACCACCATAGAATTCTCAACTTCCATGGGGAGGGCATGTGTCTCGAAGAAATCCTTTGGCTGGGACAGGAATATGGCAAGGCCAAGATTGTTCTCTCTCTGAAGCCGGGCAAGGTTCTCGTTGAGATAGGTTCGTACCCTGGTCATGTTCTCGTAGAATACGTTCCTGAGCCCGGGTTTTCCTGCCATGGCACTGCGGATCGCCTGCTCCCTGCCATCCATAAATGACTCGAAATCTTCGGTTATGTTCAGGTAGAGTGAGATAAATGTCGGTTCGGAATCGTGAATCTCTGAAAGTTTACGAATGTCAACATCCAAGGTCATAGGTATTACCGGGGTGGAATTAAAGTTGTATTATAAAAGGATGTTCCTTCCCAGGGTTGAAAGTAGGTAATCTTCACCTGTCGCCGCCCCGCTTCCCCCTGCCTGGATCGTTTCATGGTCAACGTCGCAGTCGTTTCGTGTTGTTTTCAGGAAAAGTAAATCTGCTTTGAGCTGAGGGAGTGGGGGTGCGTGGGAGGGAGGAGAGGGTTGGCGCTGATAACAAATGGTTATCTCTTGCTTCCCGATGATATATCCGACAACTTTGGGATATCCAGGCTCTTCATGGGGTAATAGAATTTCTCCTTTCCCCTTTTTTCGATTCTGATCATGCGGTATTTCACGAGCTTGTTCAGATGATATGCTAACGATTTTCTCTCTTTCCCGATGACCTCGCTGAGTTCCTTCTGGTTCAGTCCAGAATTGAATTCAATCACATGCAAGATCTCTTTGACGAGACTGGAGGTATTCGGGTTCAGAAAGAGGCCATGTTCCGGGATTCTGAAATCTTTGGTATAGAACAACTTCCAGATTCCATAATTCCTTGATTTGATTCTTTTTGCCCTGCCCAGCATATTTAGATGATGAGCGAGCTGCCCCTCCGAGTAACCCAGATCTTTTTTAAGAATGGTGAAATTCACTCCTTGATGGATGCGGATATAAGCCATGATCTCGGCCCTTCGAACCGATTCCTCTATCTCTTCAGGCTTGATTCTCGTGTAGAGTGGTGAGAGGAGCGTGAGCACCCAGAATTTCCATGGTTCAGAAATCCTCCCTGCCACGAAAAAAGGCGACCACTCCTGCTGCACACACAGCCGCGGCTGTAAAGGCAGGAGGCAGGAACGAGATGAACCCTTCGTCATGGGTTTCCAGTGATATGCTCACCGAAACGGAATCCTGAACCTCCTCATGTGTCGCGGAGCGTACCGTGATCACAATGTTTGTCATTTCGCCCTCTGTTGGGATGGAAGAGTTCTTCATAACTTTAATGAATATGGTATCAATCTCCCCAGGTTCCAGTGTAATGATCTGGGGTGATATCAGCTCAATTAGCCACCCACGAAGGTCAGCCGGGAAAAAGATAAGGTAACTATCCTTGATCTTACCGGTATTCTCCACTTCAACGGAGATGGTCTCCACGCTATTTTCCTCAACAGAGATAGCAAGAGAAGTATGATTGGTTGATATCCTCACTCCATATCGATTAATCGGGATAATCACTTCAACAATGAGAAACCGTTGATTGTCATCCTCGTTCAACTCCGCAATGGTATCGTCCGGGTCAACAGTAATCCTCAACTGAACATCACCGAGGAAACTCGTAGTGTTCCACTCCTGCTCAATGGAATCTGTGGCACCAGCCTTCAACAGAGGAATAGTGGTGGTTCCCACGAGGAACCAATCACCTCCGGGAATGTCCATTTTGCCTTCCAGGGTCACCGTCACATCCATCGCATCCCAACCACCGGAATTCTTTATTGATGCATTCATGACCACAATAGTTCCTTCCTGAGGATTCTGTGGGTCAGCATGGACCAAGGGAATCAGCAAGTCGGGTTTGTTCATGATCTCGAGAGTGGAAGAGGCCATCTCGCTCCAGAAACCCAGATCGTTCTGTACCGCAAGAGAGATGGTATGATGACCCAGAGAGAGATTTTCGGTACTGAAGTGGTCCTCACTCCCCTGATACAGCTCACCATCCCGACTGGATGTCCAGACATATCGCTCGATGGAACCATCATCGATACCACGGCCTGTGAACGTGATCATCTCCCCGAAAAGAGCGGGATTCGGGACGATATCATCTATCACGGCAATGGGTCTATTGGTGACACTAATGTACCCTTGGACATTATCGCTCCAAAAACCCAGATCATCACATACTGAAAGATATATGGTATGATGACCCTGAGAAAGGTTATCGGTAACGAAGGTTTCATCATTCCCACTATACACCTCACCATTCAGACTGGACGTCCATACATAGTGCTCGATGGAACCATCGTCGATCCCATGGCCCGTGAAAGTGATGTTATCCCCTAAGAGGGCGGGATTAGGATCGATATCGTAAATCACGCGTATAGGGCTGGTTGTGATAATGATGTAGCCTTCGGCATCATAGATACAAAAACCCAG
>CAZTGJ010000123.1:0-9104 GCA_964613025.1 uncultured Thermoplasmata archaeon
ATAAGCTTTACTCAGAAAATCCATTGAATTTCCTTATAGGGGTACGAAAAAAATCGATTGTTCACATCATCATGTTTGGGGTCTTCAGAGAATTTCATAGCTTCCTCAACAATCCCGGATTATATATGTTGATTTGAAAGATTTTCTTTATTGAACTGGGATTCTTGATATTCTTCTGGCAGCATACTATTTTTGGTTCCATTCAGGACCTCCCGAGTGAATAGCATTATTCCATGAGAGCTGAGTAAATGAAAAAAAAGAATAGCAGCACGCTTCGGGCTAGTGGGAAAAGGCTTCAATTGTTTTGATGCATAATCCCTGATCGCGTGCTGCACATACATTCTGACCTGATATGACGGGAGTGCGAATGTGATTGATCAGTCATCCAACTTTCGCTTTCCTGAGAAAGTAACAACTGCGGCAATAATCCCCAGGACCACCATGACACCAACAGCAACGACAAGTAACGAACTGATATCAGACCCGTCCGAGCTGGAAGATGTAGCTTTTTCCTGTACGATCAGATTACCATCCACAAGAACATTGTTCGTGGGATTGGTCTCATCGTTCTTCAGGGCTGTATTGATCTCAGCGGAGATGGTGTGGTTACCGGCAGAAGCATGCCAGGAAACCCGTATCCACCGTTCGCTGTTGCCTGGAATCACAATATCGTTCATGGATCGGATGATGTTCCCGACGTAAAGGTACAGGGAGACCGGGGGTGTATCATAGGGACCGGTGTTCGAAATGAGCACCGAGAAGTTCACCCAGTCATCTTCTGTCACATCCGTTGGCACCTCGACGTCCTTGATACTGAGATCATAGAGAATCCCCACTATGAACCATTTGACCTGTTCCCCAGAGTCGGATCCATCAAAGGCTTTCACTGTGATCTTATGGGAATCAGGGCTCAAGAGCCCCCTTTCCCAGAAATGCTCGAAGGAACTTACATTTTCCTGGGACTCATCCAAAAGTATCCAGGGTCCGTCATCAAGCTGGACTTTTACGGATTCCACCTTGAAATCATCCTGGGCCGTTCCCTGAATTGTCAGTCCGGCCTCGGTGAGCTCATAGTCGAAATCCAGGGTCGGAAGGGTTTCCTCGGAGGGTGAGTTGAGCAGGATATTGACGGATTCCGAGAGGACCCCGTATCCATAGGTTCCCTCATAGCTCAAGGTATGGTAACCATCGCTGAATTTGGAGGTGTCGAACATGGCCCTGAATACATTCCCCAGATTGGACATGGCCTGCATGGGCCCTCCATCAATGCTGTATTTCACGGTTGCAAGATCGTGGAAAGCCAATACTTCTACCTCGAGCGGATAGAGTGGAAGACCTCCGGTGACATTGATATATTCGTCGGCAAGAGGATGGAGCCATTCAAGCTCGGGAGGATTGACTACGATAACGGTGATGTTGAACCAGTCCGAAGTGTCATAGCCCGCAGGATTGTCGTTTGAGCAGATGGCGGACAGGATGTGCTCGCCATTGACGTACTTATCCTGGCCCTGGGTCGAGTCGAATATTGTGGTGTCCCATTCGAAGAACCATGCGATCCTATCCTCCATGATGGTGACATCGGTGACGGTTACCATTGTTCCGTCAATGAGAAGTTGGATTGCAAGATTATTGGAATAATCATCCATTGCATATCCGGTGATGAGATAGCTGTCCTTCAGATAGCTGCCATTGAGCATGTCCTGCTCCTGAGGCTGTTCGATGAATATCATAGGCTTAGACAGGACCTCGAATAGGTCAACAACGATGAACTCATTGTTCGCTTCATTTCGTTCCGGGACCGCGCTCTCCGGATCAATAATGATCTTCAGAGTGTAGGTGCCAAGAGGGGCATCGATCTGCTGGAAGGTTGTGATCTGGGTATTGTTACCACCGTCATAGATTCCCGGGATATCATGAATGTCGGATCCGAACCATACCCAGTCATCCGAGGCTGCCTCTTTGTAATAGTAACTGATATTGACATCAAAGGCCCATCCCTCTGCCAGATTACGGATCACTGTTGTGATCTCGATCTGCTCTGATTGAAGCACTCGGGGGAAGACCCCTGCGCTTTTTACACTGAGCTCAGGGGTGTCCGCAGGGAGAACAATGACAAAGTTCTTCGCCTCGCCGATGTTCACCCAGGCATCCGTAGAGATGGTGAAGTTGTCGGAGGGATATTCCTTGGACGCGATAAGATGATACGCATTGAAGGAGACATTCTCAAAGGGTCCCCCTCCATCACCTCGCCCTTCCGAATCGGATCCTGATTCCGATCTTGATCCTGATCCCGGTCCCGATCCAGGATCCTCCTCCGATTTCTGATCTGAATTGAATATCTCGAATGCAGGAGCAATAAAAGGTGATCGGATCCAGCCTCCGGTTATTGTAGTGGATATCTTCCTTCCCTCTCCCGCAATGTTGGTGAGGTTCACTTCCACGTCCCTGATCCCTGTCCCCTGCTGGTCGGTGACCCTCACATTCAGAGAGAATTCCTGATGGACGACCCTCCCGTCATTGAATTCATTTGAATTTGTGAAGGCATCCAAATCCATGGGGATCTGGTCTTTCGAGAAGAGATCGAAACCTCCATTCCGGTAAGGGGTGTGGAAGGAATTATTGCGGATATCCCCTTTACTGTTGTCCATGTAGATGCCGTTGACCATGGTGGTCTCCTTCCATCCGGGATGCCTGAAGATGGAATCCTTGATATTGATCGTTGAATCCACAACATGAACTGCATCGTTTTCCAGTGCTCCGAAGCCGCTGCTCAGGATCTCGATGTTGGAATTCAGGGCATAGACCCCGAAACCCATGACCCCATGTCCCCAGCCCGAATAGATCGGAGGGAAGGGGAGTCCGTCGGTGTAGTTGAGATCATCCTCATCCATGGTGACATTAAAGAGGGTGCCGGTGGAATCCTCCAGATGGATACCGTTGGCAAGAATGTTGTAGAAATTGGTTGAATTCATATCCAGAGTTCCCTGCCCTACAAGAACCGCATGATCGGTGATATTCCAGAAATTGGAATTCAGTACCTTCAGGTCGCTCTCCACAGCATGGATCGCGTTACCCCCGACCCTGTAGAAGTTCACTCCGTTCACAGTCACATCACTATCCTCGAAATACAGACCGAAGGTATAGCTATTCGAGTACCAGGAAGGGCTCCCAAATTTTGAGTTTTCGAGTACGACGGTGGATCTGTCGGCCCGAAGCAGATGGCCACCCTTGCCGCTCAATCTGAAATCGTCTGAGAGCTTGAGATACGAGTCCACGGCATTGATGGAAGAAATGCTGGAATGAGACGTGATCCTGACTGATTTCTTTCCAATGAATGTTGAATGATCCAGAAACAGACTTGCTCCGTTAACGGAATATGATGTAATCGTTAAATCATTGGATTCCACCGTGGATTCGGTCAGCATCAATGTATCCTCATCAGTACTATTGGAATATGTGGATACCGATCCTCGGTTCCAGTTGATGGTAGTATTGAATAATGAAAGCGCTGTTGCATTGAAGGACATGAAACTCACAGTATCGAATGTCAGGTTCTGATCAACTATGTAGGCAGTCCTCCTCAGCATAATTGACGAGCCATTCAGGGTCAGTACCGGACTCGAAGAGTTCACATACAGGTAATCGAGATCATTGATCATACTGCCGTCCATGACGAGAGTCCCCTTCACATCCAGTGAGCCGATGAAGCTGTCGTTCCCGTTGTGGATGCTTGTCACGCCGGAGAGGTTCTCCCCGTGGGTCAGTTTGAGGGTGCCGCCTTCCTCGAGGGTTATTGAATACCCACTGGTATCCGTCATGTTGATGGTGGCATTGAAAAGGGTCAGCTCTCCTCCGTTTTTGATGATGATATTGCAGTCAACGACAACCGAGTTATCATGCATTATTATTTCAGGCTCGTTGGGTGGGTCCTCGATGATCTCGATCCATTCAGTTTCGTTGCCGATGTAATTGTCCGGGCTGTCGATGATCCAGTCGCCCTCATCCGGAGGGGTTGCGTCTTCACCCTTCCTCTCCGCAGATACACTATTCGCTGCAAGCATGATTCCCAGGGCGATTATGATTATTGCTCCGACCAAAGCCAGTTGCCTCTTGAATTTCATAGATTGATCCTCCAATTCTCGTTCTTGAATCGGGACATGCAAGGTTTTCCGGTTTCTCTCACAGTGGTGTTTTCTATTCGATTGTTTTTATGGCCGGGATACCTGATTCATGTCCAACGATATCCAGATGACGGAATCTGCGTGGTCTTCATTATAAAGGGATTTTGGGATGGTCGTCTAAATATACTCCTCAGACCCCCTGCCCATTGCACCCTCCCCACTTCCCCCCAGGATCGTTTCGTTGTCGTAGTCGTCCCGTTGCCCCTGCGCCCCAGTTAAAATTCGTGGTCGTTGTCGTCGCAGTCGTATTACACAAGCGTTACATTTTATTGTTGGAGTGGGGGTGGTGGGGGGGGTGGGATACAGTGGAGTAATACGACACTGTGGGATTAATGAAAACGAGGGGGGGTGGGAGGGAGTGGAGTGTAACGACACTACGGGCGTCGATAGAAAGTGCCCAAGCCAATTGTAGGACTGTGGTGTGGGTAATCCGTAGCGAGCGGCACAGTAAATATACGTGGGAGATGTAGGTAGGGGAGAGGGAGGTGCAGTTGTTGGCAAAACGAATGATTGGTATAATGAATAAATGAATGATGTAGGAGAGGAGAAGGTGGGGTGGAGGGGGGAGTGGAATGGAGTGAAGCGGAATGACACTGCGGGCAATTGGGACCATACAACTTCTTCAAACAGGGCATCCAATCCCATCAAAAAAATAATCCGCGATAATCCGGCGAATCTATGTAATCTGCGTGCTGGTTGCGCCGCTAATGCCAACTAACATCTGAACCGGTTCCCGATGTCCAGCAGGTACTCCTTCCCCTGCAAGGAGGACTCATATGTCCGGGTTTCGATGATGTAGTTTCCCCGAATGCCAAGCCCTTCCATCTCGGAGACCACTCTTGGGAGATCAATGGTTCCCTGGCCCAGGGTTACGTGCTCGTCCATCTTGCCATAGTTGTCATGGATATGGATGTTCTCCACCTTGTCGGTGATCTCAGGGTACAGGAACCCCATCACATTCGAATTGGTATGGGCATGCCCGATATCAAGGGTTATTGAAAACCCGGTACCTTCCAGTGCGGCTAACAGTTCCTGAGGGTTCTTGCAGTAAGCAAATGGGAAGTTGGGCATGTTCTCCAGACAGGCCTTCACTCCGAGGTCCTCGGCTGCCCTGTCGATGATCTTCAGGGAGCGTGTCATCTGCTTGACGAGAATGGAGGGGTGGCCCCGTGTCACCGGGGAAAAGTGTCCTGGATGTACGGTCACCGGCTCTGCATCAAGCTCAACGGCCAGCTCAAACGCACCGATCACTTCTTCAATGGATGCCTGGCGCACCTTTTCACTGAGGCATCCGATGTTCACATCACCGATGGGCACATGGATCTGGAGTTTCATGGGATAGGAAGCCTGGAGTTCCTTGGCTATCTCCCTGATCATATCAGCATGGTGCTGGCCCTCTGCCACGACCTCCCACAATTTGAAATCCTGAGCCACTCTGAGATACATTTCCCGGAAATCGATCAGTGAGAAATTCGGGCTGGAGGTTCCGATCCGGTGCTGGTCAATGGTGAGATCATTGATGTGCCCAAGTCCATTTCCGTTCTCCATGGTCAAACCTCTCGATCACACTCTCAGACTCACTGATAGCCACTCTTATCATCATGCTGAATGTTCCAGTAATTGTATCCGTGCATCTCCCGCTGTGAGTCGGAGATGTCATGGGACATTCCACCGGTGAAGGACCCGTACCGATCCCGGATCTGCTCCTCGATGGTCCGGCTTCGTTTCACTGCGTATTTGATGTGTTTATCCTCGGTGAACTCCGAACCCGTAAGGGTGGCAATATCTCCTGCGGTCCTGATGAGCCCGGCAAGCTCCCTGAGCCTGAGGGTAAGGTGTCCGGTCTTACCGTCCACATCCCTTGCCCTGCGCCTTCCTTCCTTGATGATCTCCAGGACCGCTGCACTGGTGAAGTGAGGGATCTTGCGGTCCTTGGTCACTTCCTGGGCCACGAACTGAATCATCTTGAGGCGGTTCTCAGGGGTATCCGGCATTGTTGTCTCGACGAGGATCTCGTAACCCGAACCGATGATACGGGAACGAAGAGGTGAGAGTATGGTACCCAGGTCCTGAATGTTGCAGGCCCCCACGAAGATGAAGTCGCAGGGAACGTTCTCCACTTTCACACTGGCCCCCGCACTCTGGGGGTTCCTCCCGGAGATGGGGAATATCTTCTCCTGCATGGCAGTGAGGATGAAACGCTGGATGTGACCGAGATGGGGAAGCTCGTCGATGAAGAGAACACCCTCGTGTGCCTCGTGGATCGCTCCCGCCACCACTCGTTCGTAGGGGAGGGATCCAAGCTGGGGATGTCCTCCGTAGGGATCGTGGCGTACATCTCCCAGGAGTTCGGTCTCACTGGCGCCGGTTGCCAGGATGAAGGGATCCCTGTCCACCGGGACCAGTACCTTCCTGGGTCTCCGCTGGGCCAGCTTCCTTCGCTTTTCCAGAGCTTTCTGGTCAAGCCGCCTGATCATCTCTCCGGCTCGCTCATAGACCACGACCACTTCTTTCCCGTTGATGATCTCAGTTGTCTCGAACCGTTTCTTTCCTCCACCCATCTGATCAAAGGTCACCTGAATGATACCCATGACATTGAAGGGATCCTGACCGCTCTTTACCTTTCCCTTGGGTGTATTGCATTTCGGACAGAGAGGTTCGTTGGGCAGTGAGTAGGTGCCGCAACTGGCACACCTGAAACCCAGGTGATCGGCAGCATTGGTGGGAACGTCCTTGGAATGAATGAGCAGTCCTTCCGCACCCATGAGACTGTCCTTGTCCACCATGGCCTCCTCACGCTGTTTCACTTCTACAAAGGGTCGCTCCGGATATTCCGGATTATGTACGACCTGGATCTCCTCCTTGGGACTCTGAAAATGGATGGATATGGCACGTGCGATCATGGATTTTCCGGTCCCCGGAGGGCCAACGATAAGAAGATGTCTCCGCTGACTTGCTGCGATCCGGGCGATCTCGACGGCCTCGTCCTGCCCCAATACCTGATCAAGTGGGTCATTGGGAAGAAGGACATCGCTTGTGGTATCAAAATCTTCGAGCTTCTTGATCTGATGTCCGTCTGTGGTTCTGAGCATGCATTTTCCCCTGAATGATGGTTGCGTAATTTGTCTCTTCCTTCCCACTCCCTAAAAGCTAGTGCTTTCCTGCTGTCCACGTCCCCGGCGATGTTGAAGAGGGGGGGTGCGTGGTGAGGATCGGGATCCCGGGGAGATTACTGGAGTTTATCCTTTGTGATTATCTCGAGATTCTCAGGCCTCTTGCTCACATTGGATTCCTTGAGACCGGCCAGGGTCTTGATCCCCTTGGTAGATGCGATGTCCACCAGTCTCTGGGTAACGAAACCTCCGAAGACCACGGATTCAACCGGTTCTTTGGTGTCTCTGAGATTATCTGCCAGTTCCCCAACAGGAACTTCCTTGATCACGTTTCCGGATGCATTAATAAATACGCCCATCCGATCTTTGAAGAGTGTGTCGATCTTGGTTTTGATTTCAACAAGCCTAGGGGTCATGGCCACTGCGGGTTCCGGCTGTGGTCTAGGGCTGGGTGCGGGGCGGGGTGGTGCCATGGGCTCCGGTCTGGGAGCAGGACGTGAGGGGGCCTGCGGTCTTGGCTGATATGACGGTTTTGCCGGCGGTGAACGATCCCTGGGTCCGGGTCTCTCCTGGCTCCTCTGATTCCTTCCACCCTTTCTCATGGTCTTTTCTTCCTTTGGAGGTCGGACAGGTTTTGCCCCGTTCTCCACACCGTTATCGAGTTTGATATCGTACATCTCGATGTACTGCTCCATGGGAAGCTTGTTCCGAAGGGCCTTCATGACCTGCTTCTGGGTGAGCTCTTCAACCTCGGTGTTCGGAGGCGCCCGGGCAATGAAATCAAGCTCTGCCACCTGGAGTAGTTCCTTGATGATGAGCTCTCCGCCCCGGTCACCGTCAACGAATGCTGTGACCACCCGTTCCCGTGAGAGACGCTGGATCTCATCGTTGACGTTGGTGCCACCTACGGCGATGGTGTTCTTGATACCATATTTCAGCAGATTGAGAACATCGCTTCTTCCCTCCACCACGACGATGGCATCCGAGGTTTCCACGTTTGGACCTGCGGGATTGTTGAACTTCCCGTAGGAGATGATCTCGTCCACCTGGACTGCCTGTCGCACAGAATCCGACAGATCGACACCTGCGACGTTGGCGCTGGTGATGAGTCCTTTGAGCAGTTCCTTTGCCCTGTCAATGATGAGGACCCTCTTGGACATGCGGACATCCTCGATCTTCTCGACACCGAATGAAGCCTTGCATGGCCCCACCCGCTCGATGGTCTCCAGGGCAGCTGCCAGGATAGCGGTCTCCACCTGATCCAGGCTTGAAGGTATTATGACGGTTCCGGTGGATCGTCCTTTCTTGGAATCGACATTGACCTCGATCCGTCCCATTCGACCGCTCTTCTGAAGGTCGCGGAGATCGAGCTCGTCACCGAGAAGTCCCTCGGTCTGTCCGAAGATTGCGCCGATGACATCCGGCTTTTCGATAACTCCTTCTGCATTGATCTTACAGTGAACTAGATATTTTGTAGTAGTTGGATCTATATTCATACTTTCACCTCCCTTAATTTTCCTTTCCCACCATTCTTCACCTGCATCCACTCCGCCAAACGTGGCGGTTCAGGGCTGTCAGGCGGTCTTCATCCGAAATATTGTGCTGGATTCCAGCACCGGTATCATGTCGGAAAATATCAATCAGATATGATTTGAATATTTAATACGTGATGTGGTAAGGATAATTATTAAGGGATACTATGCATATTATGCATTCCATGCCAATTTCTTTCAATTGATAAACCTTTCGATTGTGTGTAAGAGTTCAGCCATGTGAAGTAAGTGCGATTTTCATTCCCTGAGTGATGAAG
>CAZTGJ010000124.1:0-9093 GCA_964613025.1 uncultured Thermoplasmata archaeon
ATTTCAAGGAGAGAAATGACGGAATTGTATTTTTGCAGATTCCTACAAGCTAATTGTTTATAAGAAACGTATTATTCGAACTATGAATGAAGATATTATAGTGCTGTTGCCCCGAGAGAACATTGTTTGTAATTACATTGTTGGAGGAAAGCCATAGCATGATTCCCGCCCCATATACATTATTATAACACGTGTTCCCGATGATTCGATTGAAATTCGATTCCCACAAATATATGCCATCTTCCCAATTCGAAGAACAATTATTTTGTGCAATGTAGTTATGCGATGAATATGCTAATGAGATACCAGTCCCAACGTCACTGCAATTCTGATCAGTCACGATCATATTCGTACAATTTGCCAGGATCACCTGAACTCGATTTCCAGGCACTTTTACACCATTTTCATTAGCATAATAATAGAGAATTCTCGACTCGGTGCTCGTGTAATCATTGTAGAGTATATTCGTTGTATCGATATTATGGGATGCCCAGTACTCTACTTTTCTCCCTTCGATAATGAAACCAAAATTAATCATCACATTTCTTCGTAATGTATTATTCTTGGAGTCGATCAGCTTGATCCCAAATGTATTACCTGAGGTTGTATTATTAGTAAGCGAATTGTTATTGGAGTGAGTTAACCGGATTCTGCGTAATACATTGTTTTGAATAAAGTTATTCGATGAGTCAATAAGTGATATTATTCCCCAATTGGGGTCTGAACTGTTCTCGATAACATTGAAATAGGAATCGATCAAATCAATTGTTGCTGAGAAATTGTTAATTAAATTATAATTTGACTGTCTCAAATCAATTGATGTTTGTATACTTCGGATGGTGTTGTTGTTAGAATCCTCAAAGAGGATATTACCAGAACAACTGATGTTATTCAACACATTTCCTTGAGAGAATACAACCATTGCATACGACTTTCCGCTTCGACGCACATACAAACCATCTATCATCGTTCCATTTGCAGTGATCCTAATGGTGTTAGTATCCTCAATCCCATTGATTCTCACTCCATCTGACCCATTCCCAATGATGCTCACCGAAACATTCACTATCAGGCTTTCATTATACGTTCCATTGTACACCCGAATGACATCACCCTCCACCGACTTGTTTATGGCCTCCTGGATTGTTGTGAAATCCCCCTCTCCATCATCATCCACAATGATTGTTCTTCCCGACCCCAGCTCCATGAGCAGCGTGAAACTAAGCAATACCATAGTTATGATGATTATTTCAATCGATACTGAGGAATGTCTCCAATCCATCAATCAGAAGTCGTGGGTCTTATTAGTTAAACGTTTCTTTTTCCTGATAAATCGTTTACACAATAATATGCCAATATGTTTTCTCCACCCGCCGCCCTCTCCATACAGCTATTGATCCCGTAGTGTCATTTCATTCTACTACCACCCACCCAAACAAATTGATTTTCTAGTTCAATTTGTGAATCCACACGCACTATCCCAACTACAGTAAATATCTGCGTAATCAGCATAATCCGCGAAATCGGCGTCCTTGTCGTCGTATCAGTGCTAATCCAAACAACTACACAGATTATTAATATCTCAATCGGAACTCATGGGCAATGAACATCCCGAGGAAAGCCGTTCCCGTGTACCTGGCGACCATTGCCTATGCTGTCCTCATTTTCTATTTATCCTCGGAAGAGAGCACATCCGATACCGCTTTTTCATCGATCCTTGACATCGAGCACGTCGATAAACTCACCCATGTGGCGGAATATGCCATCCTCGGAATCCTACTGTTCCTCTCCTTCCATTTCCCCCCCCATTCCAATGTATGGCTTCAGAAGCATCTCAAAACTGAACTCCACAGACTATCCTTCTTCCCCTTCCTGGTGGGATCACTGTACGCCCTCTCAGACGAGATACACCAGGCCTATGTTCCTGGGAGGGATGCCAGTCCATTCGATTTCATTGCCGATGTGGTGGGGGTCATCCTCGGTATACTCATCATGATCCGGATCATTGACATCCGAAAACAAAAGAAAAGGAGGGATGCATAATACCCATAAACTCCTCAGATCTCCTGCAGGGCATTCAGAAACGGTTCACTGAGATCCAGGATCACGCACAAAATGAGATGGCTGCAGCGGATCGCGGAAAAGAACTCATGCAGCGGATCGATGACATGGACTTCAGTGAATTCAACGGTTTTCTCCAGCAATCACCTCATGATCCGCATGGTGCCATCCCAATTCTGGAGGAACCTGAATCCGAAACCGAATGGAGATTCCTCAGACCTTTCCCACAGGAATTTAACACCCGCATTGAGTCACTGGAGTGGGCCAGAAATATCCTGAATGGGAGATCCGTGGGAGCAGTGGACGGAAGCCAGATCTACCCGGGCAGTGAATTCTCCTTCCCTATAGGCCTGGTGAACATCGGCTGGTACATCAATCATCATGACGGGAACTATGAATGCGACCATTCCTCCAGGCTATTACTTCCCCATGAACTTGGATTCAATCCCGATTCCGGGGTGAACCTCCTCCGGGAGAACACTGAGATCAACAAGCTCATCGAGCTCTTCAGAGAAGCGAAACAGGACGATCTGCTCCTTCTGGACGGGTCGATGGTCCTATCCTTTGCCCTCCACGTGTTCGAAACCACCCGGCAGAAATATATCGATGGAATACTCTCACTTCTCGACGTTCTCAGGGAGGACGGACCATTGTTCGCCGCCTTTATCGATAATTCCAGGGCCACCGACCTATTCACCATGCTGTCTAAAAGTTTTAAAACAGCGAATCAATTAAAACTTCCGGAGGGGGGGAAGGGGGAAAGGGGGGAACTGAGTGGTATCGAGGCGAAAGGTGGGAAGGGGGAAGGTGATGGATTTTCCGGGGGGAAAGTAAAGCCACTGGATGCCTCACTCCTGAATGGATGCATGAAATGGGGGGATCGGACTTCGGCTTTCATCTGTGCCAGAGATGACATTCTCCAGTATTACATCAGGGGGGGAGAGGGGGAGGAGGGGGAGCAGGAAATCGTAAAAGAGGATGGAAAGGAAGGGAGAGTGAGAGGAGAAGATTTTTCCCGGGACATTGCCTTCTTCTACATGAAAACCTCCATCGGAAGGGTTGGACGTGTGGAGTTCCCGAAACGGATTATTGAGCAGGGGAGGGTGGAGGAGCTGGCTGATATGCTCAGGGCGCAGATCATTGTGGGAGCTGGATATCCCCATGCCATCGATCAGGCGCATCATGAGGCAAATGTGAGCATGGGTGACAGGGAAACGTTCTTTGGTATTCTTCAGCAGGTTGCCGAGAGTAAGGGCATTGATATAGGAACTAGCCTTAAAGCTGCAAAGAAGAGACACTGATGTGAAGAGACGATTGATGAATCCTGATTTTATGTTGTCCCATGATGTTTTGATTAGCTCTTATTATTCCCATATTGTTTTATAGATGAAAGTGATTACTTGATACTATTTGAAACCGACATAGAGAGGATACCATGACATCGAAGCCGTGGCAGGAAATCTACAGCGGTAAACTGACGACACCCGAGGAAGCGCTCTCCCATATCCGGAACGGCCAGACCATCTATATCGGATCCGGTGGAGGCGAACCTCTTAATCTCACCAATACACTTGCCGGAATGGCGAAACGATTTTCTGATCTCAGGGTGATCCATCTCCTTGCATACGGTGAGCAGCCGCTTGCCCAGCCCGAACTGAGGAACAACATACGATACGAAACGTTCTACATAGGAAGGGGGGTGGAGGAAGCGGTTGCCGCGGGAACGGTGGATTTTACCCCAATGAATCTCAGCGACCTACCCAAAGCCATCAGGAGAGGAGTAGTGAATGTGGATGTGGCACTGATCGAGGTGTCCCCTCCCGACGCTTCGGGGATGTGCAGTCTCGGCATCTCGGTGGATTCAGGGAAGGCTGCCGTGGAAAGTGCGGATATGGTCATTGCCCAGGTGAACGAGAACATGCCGGTGACACTGGGGGACAGCAGGATATCAGCCGACATCATACACTATCTCATAGATGCAACAACACCGCTCATCGAGGTACCCTCTCATACCCTGGACCCTATCTCACTCACTATCGGGAGACATATCGCAGAGATCATTCAGAACGGAATGACCATCCACTTCGACCAGAGTGTCATCAGCGCCGCCACCATGAGATACCTTGATACAAAAAAGGACCTGGGTATCCATACCGATATCCTTACCGATGATCTCATGAGGCTCTGCATAACCAAGGCGGTCAACAATCGCAGAAAGACCGTTCATCGGGGAAAGACCGTGGTCAATGCAGTCCTGGGTTCCAAGAAACTCTACCGGGACGTACACCTCAATCCCGATATCGAGCTCTATCCAATGGATTACGTGAACTCCCCCTACACCATCTCCCTGAACGACAATATGGTATCAATATTCTGTGTCCAGGAGATGGAGCTCAGCGGTCTGGGACGACTGGACATGGAGGATATGGGTACGATCAGAAGCCTACCTAGCTCCACGGATTTCTTCGATGGCACCAGAAGGTCAGAGAACGGCATGATCATCCTTGCCCTTCCCTCCACCACCCCGGATGGAAAACGTTCCAGGATCGTTGCCGAGAGTTTCGGGAGAGGGGTCTATCTCAATCGGGCAAAGGTGGACATGGTGGTTACCGAATATGGATCTGTGGACCTCTATGGACATTCCATTCGGGAGCGGGCAATTGCCCTTATCTCGATAGCCCATCCCAAGTTCAGAAAACATCTCCTTGAGGAAGCGAAACGGTTCAACTATGTGGGAAAGGATCAGATCATTTCATCGGAATCAGGAAGCGTATATCCGCATCAGTACGAGTTCATTCACACATTTGGAGATGGGCTTGAGATATCGTTCAGACCGGTGAAACCATCGGATGCTCCGGCCCTTCAGAGAATGCACTACACCCTGTCAGAGGAAAGCATCAGAATGCGCTACCATGGCATGATCAAGACCCTTTCCAATTCGGTGGCACAGGAAATGGCTAATATCGATTACAGCAAGGATATGGCCATTATCGGGCTCTACGGCCCCCCCAGGAACCAGCGCATCATCGCCGAAGGACGCTACATGCTCAATCCGGGAAATAAAATGGGGGAGTTTGACACTCTTGTGGCAGAGGATTTTCGGGGTCATGGTATCGGGACCTTCCTAGCCAATCACCTCAAGAAGATCGCGTATTCACGGGGTCTGGAAGGACTCTACTGTGAAATCATCCAGCAGAACACCGCCACCCTCTCCCTCATCGGGAAAGCATGGCCCACGGCAGTAAAACACTTCGATTCCGGCATTATCATTTACACCTTGCGATTCCCCTATGAAGATCTCAAACGGCCAAAGGACAGCATCATCGTCTATTCTGGACGGTTCAACGACTTCACCTACGGAGACCAGCATCCGTTCAGACCGGACCGTGCACGGGCCACCCTCCAGCTCATCAAAAAGCAGGGACTCCTGGACGAACCCTGGATGCGGGTGGAAGAACCGGTGATGATCACGAAACAGAAACTTACCGAATCCCACGATCCCACCTTCATATCTCACCTTGAGCAGGCAAATCTCGGCATCTGGCATGAGGATTTCCTGTCCTGTCACCTGGGAAGCGACGAAACCCCTATCTTCCACGGTCTATTCGACTACATTCTCCTCTACTCCTCCGCCACCCTCACAGGAGTTGATCTCATCGTCAACGATAATGCTAATGTGGTGTTCAATCTTCTTGGGGGATTCCATCATGCCAGCCGGAACCATGCCGAGGGATTCTGTTATGTGAACGATATCATTGCTGCCATAGATACATTCCTTGCCCAGGGTCTCCGGGTAGCCTGCATTGACATTGACGCACACCATGGTGATGGAGTGCAGGATGCCTACTACCAGGATGACCGGGTTCTCACCATTTCACTCCACCAGACCGGAAAAACGCT
The DNA here is from genome assembly GCA_964613025.1 of uncultured Thermoplasmata archaeon. Lineage (GTDB taxonomy): Archaea > Thermoplasmatota > DAOVMN01 > DAOVMN01 > DAOVMN01 > CAZTGJ01. The sequence goes on from CAZTGJ010000124.1 coordinate 5,962, forward strand.
CTTCCCCTGGACCGGGTTCGAGAACGAGATCGGAGAGGGAATGGGAAAAGGGTTCAATATTAATATTCCACTTCCCGACGGAACGGATGATGAGGCATTCGAGAAGGCATTCGGGAGTGTTGTCTCCCGGGCAGTGAAATCTTTTGCCCCCAACGTCGTGGTTGCAGTGGTTGGTGCGGATTCCCATAAGAATGATCCTCTCACGAACCTGAACCTCACGAATAACGGGATGGTGGAAGCAATCAAACATATGCGTGATTTCAGCAATCATCTTCTCCTGCTCACCGGTGGGGGGTATGATGTCAAATCTACCTCCCGTGCCTGGTGCAGAATGTGGGCAGCCGCGAACCGGGTTGACTCCATGCCGGACTACCTTCTGGTCATGGGCGGGACATTCCTCGGCTCCGAGGACCTCGTCGGGGCTGAAATCATCGACCGGGCTTACCGGATATCAGGCGAAGAGAAAAGGAGAATTATGGAGGAGATCAACAGGATCATCGATCATCATATCAAGGTCACCATCCCCCTTATCGATAGTGGGAATGAGTCCACCGAAGAACAGGAGGACAGTGAAAGTCCTGAAGGATCCGATGATGCCGGCAATGATGAAAAATAAGGTAGAGAGGAAACAGTGAGCCCCCATGCAAATGGTGAACCTACGACGCCTAAGCAAATGCTGGCTCATCGAACATAGATCGTTTTGATGTTCATGAACTCCTTTATTCCATAATGAGAGAGCTCGCGCCCGAATCCACTCTCCTTGATCCCACCGAATGGGAGTCTGGGATCCGATTTCACGAAGGAATTGACAAAACAGCTTCCTGCCTCGAGCCGCTCCCTGGCAATACGCTCCCCCCTTTCCGCATCCCCGGTATACACAGCTGCCCCGAGACCGAATATTGAATCATTGGCAACCTGAATAGCTTCCTCCTCATCCTTCACGCCAATGATCGCAGCCACCGGTCCGAAAATCTCCTCACCGTACGCGGCCATCCCTTTCTTCACATCGACAAGTACCGTCGGTGGGTAATATGCCCCTTTACCGATACCCCCTTCTTCCGCTTCCGGCTTCCGCCCCCCCAGAAGAACCTGTGCCCCCATCTCCACACTGCGAATAACCTGGTCGTGCAGCTCGTCCCGTAGATCCTCCCGCGCCATCGGCCCCAGCGTCGTCCTCCCATCCAGGGGATCTCCCATGACCTGTGCTCCCATTTTTTCAACAAGAAGTTCGGTGAACCTTTCCCTGACCGATTCAACCACAATGAAGCGCTTTGCCGCAATACAGCTCTGGCCCCCGTTAATGAGCCTGCTCGTCACACATGACATGACTGTTCCCTCAATATCGACATCTTCCAGGATCACCGACGGATCGCTCCCCCCCAGTTCAAGGACTGCCTTTTTGATCAGGCTGGCTGCCTTTCCGGCAACGGCACTCCCCGCAGGAGTACTGCCGGTCAGCGTCACTGCCTTAATGTGGGGATTCTCGATCACAGCCTCGACCTTTCTGCTCCCGATGAGCAGGGTCCGAAAGATGTTGTCCGGGAATCCCGCATCCCTGATCACCTCCTCTATTGCCAGTGCGGAACCCGGAACATTGGAAGCATGCTTGAGCACACCTGCATTCCCGGCCATTAGCCCGGGAGCAATGAACCTGAAGACCTGCCAGAAGGGGAAGTTCCAGGGCATCACCGCAAGGATGACACCCATTGGTTGAAATGTTACATAGCTCTTTGCTGCCTCAGTAGCAATCATCTCGGGTTTCAGGAACTCCTCGGCATTGTCAGCATAGAAATCACAGACCAAGGCACATTTCTCACACTCTGCCGCTCCCTCTGAAATGGGTTTCCCCATCTCAAGGGCCATGAGCTTTCCGTATTCTTCCTTCCTCTCCCTGAGGATTTCTGCCGCTCGTTTCATGAGCCTGGACCGTATTGAAAAATCGGTGTCTTTCCATTCGAGAAAAGCCTGATGAGCTGACTCGATGATCTCACTAAGCTCCTCTCTCTCCATTTCCGGATACTCCCTGATGGTTTCTCCTGTAGCAGGATTCACAGCCTTAAGTGTCATTATGTTCTCCCCCTTACGTCCGGTTTGAACGAGGATAGGTTCTTCCCCTGAAGGAGAGGTAAATATATTTTCCCCTAATTCACAGGAAATCGAAATGAACACGGCCAGGATTCACTAAATCTTTCCCTTTCCTTCGGTACTGCATCATCGTGACTCCAATTGCCCCAACCACAGTAATCACTTCGAACCCAGGGATGCCGCCCTCGCTTTCTCCGCTCTCTCCTCCGCTGTCCTTCTTCCATTTCTTCGGGTCATCGGGATAGTAATCAAGTTTCAATCCGGTGGTGGAATCGGTCTGGCTCTTTCCCGTGTTCCATTCATCGGGATAGCCGTCACCGTCAGAATCCTTGGATGCAACAGGATCGTTCGGGAACGCATCGCTTTCATCTGCGACCCCATCCCCATCTGAACCTGAACAAGTGAATGTTACCGTATCTACATCTAGTGCAGGATTTGGTGAGATAGTTTCGATAATGGCTTTTGGTTTTTCGTTAATATGTAGAGTACCAGATACCTCATTACTCCGGATCCCGAAATTGTCCAGAACAATTAATGTAATAACGTGGGCTCCGCGCGAGAGATTGGTTGTATTGAAGTCAGCAGTTTCTGTGCTGTTCCAGATCTCTCCGTCAATATCAGAAATCCAAATGTATCGTCTGATCGCTCCATCATCGATCCCATACCCTGTAAAGAAAACCTCATCTTTGTGTAAAGCAAAGTCAGGGTTGATCGATCCAATCACAGCTACGGGAACCATATTGCTGAAAGGAGCTTTGAGCCAGGGTTTGAAGTCTTCAATTTTCATGAATGAAGAAACTGTATTTCCACCCCCCTCAGGATTTTCCGAACTGTGATACGGACCTGAGGAATCACCCCACCAATTGAATGTAGCATTAATTATATTATTGCCTCCGTATTCATCATTATCAAAGATATCACAGTACCTGATAGTGACGTTGGTTGCGGTATTATATCTGTGAATCCCATCAGTATTTTCATAAATTGAGCAGTAGAGGGTGTTTCATAACAGAACACCAAAATATATTTAATCATCGTAAAATTTAA
>CAZTGJ010000125.1:0-9049 GCA_964613025.1 uncultured Thermoplasmata archaeon
CATATAAATAGAGAAAAATTAGAAAAAGATAGAGAAAAAAATAAAAAAAGGAGAGAGAAAAAATAAAAGGAGAAGAAGGGGATTGCCTTCTTCAGCCGAAGAGCGCACCGAGACCGGCTGCCGCCTCTTCCTCGGAGACTTCTTCTTCCTCTTCTTCCTCTTCCTCTGCTTCCTCTTTCTTCTCATCGCCGCCACCAGCAGGTGCTGGTCCGGCTGCGGGAACCGCAGACACGGCAGAGGCCATAGCCTCTTCGATATCGATCCCTTCGAGAGATGAGGTAAGCGCCTTGATACGTGCTTCATTGATTTCTACGCCGGCTGCCTTGAGGATCTTCTTGATCCCGTCTTCGGTGATGTCCTTGCCAGCGGAATGAAGAACCATTGCACTGTAGATATATTCCATATTCATTACCTCCTGATTGTTTGGTTTATCCGAATAGTGCTCCTAAACCTTCTGCTGCTTCGTCCTCGGAGACCTCTTCTTCTTCCTCTTCTTCTTCTTCATCAGCGGTCTCCTGCGGAGTTTCAGCAGCAGTTACTACCGACGCAGCGATCTGAGTTGAGGAGAGTAAACCCTGGATGTCCTGATCCAGGGCTTCGGGGTCAAGGAGTGTCGCCAGGGCCATCATCTGACCTTGGGCTTTTGCAAGCAACAGCGGGATGGTATCCGGTGTGGTGTACCCGGTGCTCACTGCCAGGCTAACCGCCTGATTGAAGGCTTTCTGGACAAGTGGTACGATAGTCTTGCCAGTTGGATAGCCAGCGTAGACTGCCAGGTTGAGCGCCTGAACGGCTGCAAGCTTGAGCTGCGAGAATATCTGTTCCTCGTCCACCTTCAGTGAATCGGAATCGAACATGGTACCGCCCTCCCAGGCAGCACGGAGATCGAGCCCGACGGTCATCGGAAATATCTCAAGTTTGGTCAGGGCACCGGCGACCTCGGAAGAAATGATATCCCCTTTCTTCACCAGTACCGTATTCTTCTTGATGACGATCTTCCCTTTTTCAATTGCAGCGGGAAGGCCGGCCCTCTGGAATTCACTGACCATGGGTCCGGGTTTGAACTGGGTTTCACCTTTCTTCACAAGAATGTCATCCGGAGCTGTTTCCCCTCCCTTTGCAGGGGTGGGGGTAAGGGTTGCTTCAAACTGTTTTGAGAGTTTGAATGGATTGAGGTCAGTGGAAACAATCGCACACTGACCGTCGATTTTGGATATTAATGAATCAAGGTTCTCCTTTCCCAGCTCTGTTGCCTTTTCCAGGGCAAGTTTAATGAGGGTGTTCTTGGAACCTTTGAGGTACATCTTGTCTCTGATGTTCCCTCTCATGGACTGCATCTGCTTTGCCGGGATTCCGTGAATGTTCACAAGACCGATGACCGGTTTCTCCATAATGGATTTCACGATGTCATCGACATATTCTTTTTTCCAATTTGCCACATGCGCCATTCACATCACCTCACAGTATCCTCTTTGCAGGCCCCATGGTCGTCTTCACATATGCAGAGGCAATATTCTGTTTTCCACGCTCGAGTTTCGAAAAGATCCGTTTGAGGATCGCTTCCAGATTCTCGGCAAGATCCTCGGGTGCCATATCACGGGTACCGAAGGGAACATGAAATGTCTTCTTGTCCTTGCTCCTCATTTTCACGGTATTCCTGAGACTGTTGATACGGGCAGTGGGATCCATTCCGGGGGGAAGGGGTTTCGGCATTTTTCCTCTTGGACCGAGAACGATACCGAGCTTCTTACCGATGAGGGGCATGAGGGGGGCTTCGGCAAGGAAATAGACGTGTTTGTTCACAAGCTTTCTGGCTGCCCTTCTGTCGTCGGCGATGTCATCGATCTCCTCGTCCCTGATCACTAGATCCGCCACATCCTTCGCTTTGAGTGCAAGTTCACTGGTGGCAAAGACCGCTACCTTCAGTAGCATTCCCCTTCCTTTGGGAAGGTTGACCTCTTCTTCGATCCGGTTCTTTGGAATAGAAAGGTCGATGTCCTTGAGGTTCACGGCAAGCTCTACGCTTTCCTTGAAATTTCGCTCTGGAGAGTCAGAGATGGCCTCTTTGATAATATCCAAGTAGTCGCTCATGGAATTGCCTCCGTAGTGGTACGATGTCTGCACCTCCCCACCTGGTGGAAAAGGGTACATCCATCTACTACAGAATATACTGCCGCTCACGCTGGAAACCACTTATTAATATTTCGCAGATACTGTTCGCATATGGAGTCCTGATATTGTTCGCAGATACTACACGGATTGAACACGGTTCCATTTTCCCCGCCTTTCACGGTCACCCCCGGAGCCCTCCCCCACCCCCCTGTCATTTGATTCGATGAATGACACAAACAGGATCTCTTCAATGAGTACGCAATCCCACTTTCCCCTTCGCACACAACCACCCTCATTATTTTCAGCTCCTTTTATTGACATCCCTCCTACCAAGCATTACAGGAAACACCAAACCCGTTTAATCATCGTTGAAAACATAGGGAATTGGGGCATGGGGGAAGGGGGGATTAGGAATGAGGGGTGAGTAGGGGGAGGGAGGAAAGGTAAGCGATGCGACTGTAGTAATGAGCAAGGAAAAAGGGGAAGGAGTGAAAAGGAGGGGCGAGGGGAGTGATTGGGGAATAAGGAAGGAGGGGGGGATGGGAAGTTGGATAAGGAGAGAGTTATGTAACTCCCTTATTATCACTGAGCTTCGTGAGGTAACGAAACGAAAAACTTGCTGCCGACCCCTGGTTCGGATTCCACCCAAATATCACCATGATGCCGTTCAATAATTTGTTTGGCCATTGTCAATCCGATCCCTTCTCCATCGCTCTCCCCCGGATGTAATCGACGGAATAACCGGAAAATACTATCAAACTGATTAGGATCGATGCCAATTCCATTATCTTCCACACAGAATATTGAATTCTCTTGTTGTATTTTGCCGGAAATGGAAATAGTTCCTGAACGTTCGGGAGAAATATATCGAATAGAATTATCCAGTAAATTTGTAAAAATCCTATTGATCTGCAATTTATCCCCGAAACAGCTTGGTAAATCGTCTATAGAAATTGTGATGCCCTTTGCATCAATTTGATATCTTAATGATCTTACAATCTCCTGCATGAGTTCATTCATATTCTGCGTATCGATCTCAAGTTTTATCTGACCAACACGGGAAAAGTGCAACAACGCATCATTCAATGAATCAATCTTACTGATGTTGTCCTGAATATACTGAAGGGACTCGGGAAAATCCTCGTCCAGCAGTGGCTTAAGTTTTTCTTTAATGTCTGAAGGGACATTCTCATCCCGTAGAATTGTTTCCAATCGATTCAGAGAACTCTCCAGTTCCTTGCCGAATCCTTGTACATTCACAAGAGGAGTACGGATATCATGCCCGGATGCATAGATGATCTGTTCCAGTTCTTTGTTTTTCTGGATCAGTTCCTTGTTCAATCTTTTTCTGTCCTCTTCCGCCCGCTTTCGCTCGCTAATGTCTGTCAAAGCTCCAACGATCGAGACGGTTTTACCGTTTTCAACAACCGGGGCTTCGCGAACTTCCACCCAAACTTTTTTCCCGCTTCTATGCACCAATTCCAGTTCGTAGGGTGGTTGTGGTCTGCCGGTCTCTATTGCCTTTAAGGTATGTTCAAATCCCTTTTCATTCACAGGGTTGTCCGATGCCAGTTCGGTCCATTTGACCATTGCTTCTTCAGATGTATAGCCAAGAATTTCTTCAACTTGAGGGCTGAGATAGGTCAGTCGATGATCTGTTGTATGAGAATAAAACAAATTGGTACTGTTCTCGAAGATATTACGAAGTTTCTCTTCATTTTTGCGCAGTGCCTGCTCAACCTGCTTTCGCTCGGTGATATCTTTCAGTGTTATTAACCTACCCAAAAATACCTGCTTCTGCCGGTACACCGGGGAGACTTCAATATCGTAATACCTTGTTTTCTTATCAAGGGTAAGTTCGATTTCGGATCGCATTTTCTTTACATCCTGACATTTCCCAAGAAGCTCAGGCAAATGAGAGAACACATCCGTGGCTCGTTCACCGATCACATTCGTGGTGGGATGAGGGGTTATTTGGCTGGCAATTATCTCCCTTGCTACAGGATTGACATCGATTATTCGGTTTTTCGAGTCCAGTACAAATATCGGATCACTAAAATTCTCAACAAGGGTTTCCCTGGCTATCGGAACAATATCCAGAAAACGAAAACGGATAATACTCCCCCAGAATACCATTCCGGATATCACGAAAAGACTGGGAGTAATATCGTAACGAAACGGGAATGGATTCATGCCAACAATATAAAGCAGATTTCCAATAAGAGGAATTAATATTCCGCACACGGCAGCGAGTGATTGTCGTGTATAAATACTGGCTGCGGTCACTGCACCCCTGAGAATGAGGACGTTCCCCACCATAAGCAAAATATACGTATAGGTAGTAAAAACCCAGTATAACGGTCCCTCGACATCGTCGATGCCGGAAAAAGGACCCCACTCCGCAGAAGAGATTTCTGCATAATACAACGAGTGATAATCATTAGTCCATAGCATGATGAGTGTGAATACAGGGATAATCGAGAGAAGAACAAAGGTGCGTCGGTTCACCCATCTATCTTTACCTGCATATTGAAAAGCAAATACCGCCCACAGTACGGGAATGAAAACTATACCGAAGTATTTGATCCTTCTCCAGAAAAAGGATGTCGAATAACTACCCGACCATAGCTCCATGGCATAGGCAAAGGACCAGAAACCAGCTGCCAATAAAAGGAAAATGAATGTTCTTATCATCGGGGAGGATCGTCTGGGATAAATCATCCACACCAGAAGAAGGCTAACGATAGTTCCCGTAATAAGTGGTGCCAGATAGAGAAATGCTTCCGAATTCATTTCTTCCCCCACCCTGCACGGTTAATATGACGATCTGCCTTTTTTTTCCCTTCGTTGTATTCCCTCATCTCTTCCTCATTTCCATTCTCAATATCAGAATATTCCCCGGTGCAGACATTGCAAATTATATTCGCCTTTGCATCCTTTCGCCGAATTGGCTGAGTCTTTTCTTGACCGTTTTCATACATGGTGATGGCCTCTGTCCGGACATTGATCCCAAAACCCATCCGGTGAAACGGATAATTGCATACTTCTTCCCTCAATCGTTTTAAAGATTTCGAATGTTGGTGCCCCTTCCCCTCGCTCCCAACTACCCATTATCTCCAGCACAGCCTCATGGGAATCAGTCAGACCAATGGTATCAGGGAACATCTGACCAGTTCATTCACCGTTCAATCGTTGTTTATGGAGGGCAGGGTGGGAAAGGGGGAAGGGAACAGGGGAAAAAAGGATGGGAAGAGGGGGTGAGCGAGGCAACGGGGGTCGAAAAAGAAGGAGATGGGAAGGAGAAAATGAGAAGGAGGTAGCCCTGTGGGGGTAGGGGCGGGGAGATGTTTGTGCTTACCGGATAATTGCCATCAGTTATCGATCTCTATATCCTCACATCATTCCTTTGGAATCCGTATATGAAAACTGCTTCCCTTTCCTGGCACGGATTCCACCCGGATGTCTCCTCCATGGGATTCGATTATCCCCTTGGCTAGGGAGAGACCAAGACCGAACCCATCCTTGTGGCCCATGATGTTCTCCACCTGGTAAAACTCTTTGAAAATATTCTCTTGCTCTTTCAGTGCGATCCCGATCCCATTGTCCTTGACTGTCAGCTCGATGTTGCGGTCGTCTTCCGACCCCGATATTTCAATCGTTCCGCCCTCCGGAGTATATTTTATAGCGTTATCAACGAGAATAGAGATCACCTTGTGGATCCTGTCCGCGTCCGCAAGTATTGTATCGTAGGAGGGGAATGATGGGACTAATGAGATGCCTTTTCGCTCAGCAATGATCTTGAGTTCATCAAGAACTTTCTTTGCAATATGATGCATAAATAAGGGTGTTTTATTGAGAGAGAATTTATTTAGCTCGAGAAGGGTGATATTGTACATAGCTTTCTGTAACTTTTCTATACGCTTCAGGTTCATATCGATGTGTTGAATAGCATTCTTGCCGTCCTCATCTAAATGATTCTCAAATTCTTTCAATGTATCGAGGTATCCGTTAATTATCATTAAAGGGGTTCCCAGCTCGTGAGCGTTCAGGATGATGAAATCGGATTTCATACTGTCGAGCTCTTTCCGGCTTTCCTCCATCCGCTTGCGCTCGGTGATGTCTGTCACAGCTCCCACTATCGATACGGTTTTCCCGTCTTCAGCAACCGGCGCTTCGCGAATCTCCACCCAAACTTTTCTCCCGCTTTTATGCACCAGTTCCAGTTCGTAGGGTGGTTGTGGTCTGCCGGTCTCTATTGCTTTCAGGGTCAGTTCAAATCCCTTCTCATTCAGAGGGTTGTCCGATGCCAGCTCGGTCCATTTGATCATTGCTTCTTCAGGGGTATATCCAAGAATTTCTGTAACCTGAGGGCTAAGATAGGTCAGTTGATGATCTGTCGTATGAGAATAAAACAGATTTGTGCTGTTCTCGAAAATATTACGAAGTTTCTCCTCGCTCTCCCGCAGTGCCTCCTCCGACTGCTTGCGCTGGGTGATGTCCAGCGAGACGTTAGCCAGAAACTGTGGAACTCCCGTATCAGAATCTTTGACCGTGAATGTCATTGCATGTACGTCCGTGAGTTCGCCGGTCTTCATGTTGCGATATTGTAGGTCCCCTTCCCAGATTTCCCCCATCATGAGTCTGGGAAGAAGCTCCTTCTCCACCAACCCTTTCAGATGATCGGGAATAACCTCCATGATATTCACATTTGGCATTTCATGAGGTTCTATACCCAGCATTTTGCAGCCAGCTTCATTCAGGAAGATCATCCTGCCATCCAAGGTGGCCAGGTTGACGAGTTCATTGCTATGTCTCACAACTGCAGCCAGTTTCTGCATCTCCTCTTCGGCCCTTTTTCGTTTGGTGATGTCCCTGATGATTCCCTGGAAGCCGATAATCTTGCCATTGTTGTCCCTGCGAGCAACGGCATTGATACTGCAGTCTATATCTGTGGTGTCCTTTCTGCACAATTTCACTTCGAAGTTTTTCACGAAACCATTTTCAGAGATTTGCTTCCTCAAACCATCCCGGTCTTTGGGATTCAAATAGGATTCTCTGACGTTCAATCCTATCATCTCTTTCTTCGTATACCCGAAAAGTTCAAGAAGTGCGGGGTTGCAATCTATCATCGTACCGTCAAGATTGGTGAGATAAATCGCATCTATGGATTCTTCGAAGAGGAGGCGGTATTTCTTTTCGCTCTCGCGCACCTCTTGTGTTCGTTCCTCCACCAGTTCTTCAAGATGTTCCTGGTATTTGCGGTTCTCCTCTTCCAGCCGTTTCTTCTCATCGTTCAGTGTCTTTGTCTTTACAGCATTCCGGATCACCTTTCTAATGGCATCACTTGAAATCGGTTTGGCAAGATAGTCGAATGCCCCAGCCCTCACCGCCTCGGAAGCAGATCTCACCTCGGGTTCCCCTGTCATCATAACTATGGGTATGTCCGGTGATCTCTCGTGTATCTGTCTGAGAAGCTCAATCCCTGTTATTTTAGGCATAATTATGTCGGTGACAATAACATCGAAGTTCTGCTTTTTCAGTAGTTCGAATGCTTCGGTTACATCTTTAGCAGTGTGAACCTCTTGTCCCATTTCCCGGATGAATTCCCCAATCGTAACCCTAATGCTTTCTTCATCGTCCACGAGCAATATTTTCGACATTCAATCCACCAGCTTTTTCACATCATGTGTTTCATTCGTCTCATCTGTTTTCTCTATAGACCATCCGTTGTCCATATATAGGTCCATGTGGAATCTTGTGTACTTACCTGGTTCGGTCTCCACCGAAAGCTCTCCTTTATGATCTGTTATGATCCCATAGCTCACAGAGAGGCCCAAACCGGTTCCTACAGGACCTGTGGTATCAGCTCCTGGACCTACTGTTCTTGATTTTGTGGTAAAAAACGGGTCGAAGATCCGATTGATAATTTCAGAGGATATCCCTGCACCGTGGTCCTCTATGGTTGTTCTCATCCATTTTTTTCCCTTCCTCCGAAAAGGTTTGACGCTTATCTTGATGATCTTGTCCTCATGATACCCCGGATAGCGAATATTGAGCGCGTCCCTGGCGTTAGTCAGGAGATTAATAATCACCTGTTCAATCTGCTGACTGCGGCACTTGACCTGCAGGAGATCCTCAGGAATATCCTTTTCGATAGTGATCTGGTCTTTGCGCAGTATCGAACCGATAAGGTTGAGTGAGGCGTCTATGATGTCTTCAATGTGGGCCTGGCTGTGGCTCTGTCTATCCTGGCGGGCAAAGGAAAGAAGGTTTTTCACGATCGTGTCAACCCTGTTGCCTTCCTTTATGATACCCTTTGCGAATTCCTGCAGTTTCTCATCCTGGATGCGATCATGGATAAGTTCTGCATAACTGAGAATACCCATGAGCGGATTGTTGATCTCGTGGGCAACACCTCCTGCAAGGGTGCCGATGGATTCGAGTTTCTGGCTCTGCCTGAGCTGGGCCTCCAGTGCCTTCTTCTCGTCCTCCGCCTTCTTGTGCTTCTCTTCCAGTTCAATGCCGTACAGGGCGAAGGAGATATCTGTCGTGATCTCTTCGAATAAAGCTTGTTCTTCCTCCCCTGCTGCGAGTTCCCTATGAATGGAAACGGACATCATACCGTATATTTTTCCACTGTGCTCCAGCCGGATGGTCATCGCTCCTCTACCGGCATAGTTCTCTGCCAGCGGACAATCTTCGCATTCGGATGCGGGGTCCCCGGTTACCACCACGCCCGGCTGCGCAAACGCCTTCTTCCCACAGACGGTGAGCTCGCCGCTTCGTAGCTGCTCGGTCATTGGGAGGAAATCGTCGCCCAGACCGGCCTCGGCGGTCGTCACAAGTTTGCCTGACTCGTCCAGCAGGGCGATCCATACATTAGGCACTATCCAGAAATCTAGTGATGGAAAGGAAAAGGTGAAATACCTCGTTGAAA
>CAZTGJ010000126.1:0-9028 GCA_964613025.1 uncultured Thermoplasmata archaeon
TATCTGAACGAACATGCTTCCGAATCCAAGATAGACAGATCAATACTCAACTCAATAAATTCAAAGGTGGAGTTGATTAAAGCAAATCCACATTATGGAAAACCAATTTCAAAGTCATTGATCCCAAAAGAATACATTGAAAACTTTGGGGTCACGAACCTGTTTCGAGTTGAATTGGCTCGTTATTGGCGGATGCTTTACACACTTACCGATGGAGAATCAACAGTGGAAATCATCGCCTTTGTGTTAGATATAGTTGACCATAAGAAATATGATAAGAAATTTGGTTACAGAAAACGATAAGCTCCTTCAGGAAAACTCTCCGCTCCGCTCGGTAGCTTTCGATAACTTCGCATGACACCGATACCGTTATGCGAAATGTCTTTAAACACTAACAAGTTCTGTAATTATATTGGAGGTCTCAAAATATGAACAAATTGCATCTACCCGTCATCATCGAAATTGACGAGGATGGATATTTCATCGTAAGTTGTCCATCATTCAAAGGTTGTCATTCTTACGGTGAGACTATAGATGAAGCATTAGAAAACATTCGAGAAGTCATAGACATCTGCATAAAAGAAACAGAGGTAAAGGAACTCAACAAGTTCGTGGGTTTCAGGGAACTGGAAGTGATACAGAATGCCTAAACTGCCTGCAATTAAGGGCAGAGAACTTGTGAAGGTGTTGGAATCCATTGGGTTCAAGGTTACCAGAATGAAGGGCTCCCATGTACGATTGAGATCAGAAGATGGAAGAGTAACTACTGTTCCGGTACACGACAGCAAGATTATACCAAAAGGACTTCTGCGTAAGATAATCAGAGAAGACTTGGAAGTGAGTTTGGATGAGTTCTTAAAAATATATTCAAGGTTTAAAGGCAGTAGATAAGTAAATAATGGACACATCGCACAACACGGTGTATGCGGCTCGCTTCGCTCGCTCAAATTATTCAAAAAGCTTCACGTTGTCCAGCAGCTTTCGGAACTTCGAAAGTACGCAAGACGTTTATCCATTTCACCCGTTACTATAGAAGCATATCGAAAACTCCTCTTTTCTCATTGGCTGCATTCTGAATTGATTTCTCGATGATAGGAGGAATGTCAGCCGATCGATCAACATCCACGAGCTAAGGTTTTGCCTCCTATTTTCTTCCCCCCTCTTTCTCTCTCCAATCGCCCGCAGTGTCATTCCTTTCTATTGCCCCCTATCCTCCCTCACCCCCCTTTTCCCTTCCTTTATCCCTGCCCTCTAAGCGAGATCCCCTTTGCTCATCAATCCTCATCTTCTTCGAGCATACAATACCATCTTTAGTAAATTCCGCGATAATCCGCTAAATCAGTGTAATCCGCGTCCTAACGTCATCCGTGGTCATCAGTCCTAATCCGCGTCATTCGAACACATTGAAGGTGACATTGACTAGCACTGGGAAGACCAGAATTCTTAAATATCGTGGGGTGTTCTCCCATTTGATCTTTATCGCTCCCAGGAGGGTATAGAGCAAAATACAGAATATCCCACCCCTGGGTTTCTATCCAAACCGTCAAATACGAAAAAGCGATAATAACATGATTTCCATTGTAACCAACATCACCTGGTGACCATTGTGCCTGATGACCTGAAAGAAAAGAAAAATATCTGGGAAGAAACCAGATTGAAATCAGTGCTGGCCAGGCACCCCGAGCGAAAGGAGGAGTTCAAAACACTCTCGGATATGCCCATCGAACGACTGTATTCGCCTACCGATATTGAGGATCTCGATTATCTGAAGGATCTCGGCTTCCCCGGGGAATGGCCCTACACACGAGGGGTCCAACCCACAATGTATCGGGGCAGACTGTGGACCATGCGGCAGTATGCCGGATTCGGTACCGCCGAGGACTCGAACCGGAGGTACAAGTATCTGCTGGAACATGGACAGACCGGAATAAGTGTTGCCTTCGACCTTCCCACTCAGATGGGGTATGATTCGGATCATGAGCTGAGCACGGGGGAGGTGGGAAAGTGCGGGGTGGCCATCTCCTCGCTGAAGGACATGGAGATCCTCTTCGACGGCATTCCCCTTGACAAGGTCAGCACCTCGATGACCATCAACTCCACCGCCATGATCCTGCTGGCAATGTACATCGGCGTGGCGGAAAAACAGGGGGTTGATCCCCGGGAGCTGAGAGGCACCATCCAGAATGACATCCTGAAAGAGTACATGGCCCGTGGAACCTACATCTTTCCTCCCCGGGAATCCATGCGGCTTATTACCGACGTTTTCGAATACTGCTCTCTGGAACTGCCGAAATGGAACACTATCAACATCAGCGGATACCACATCAGGGAAGCGGGATCCACAGCAGTCCAGGAGGTCGCTTTCACCCTGGCGAACGGAATAGCCTACGTCGAGGCCGCCCTGGAAACGGGGCTGAAGATCGATGAGTTCGGACCGAGGCTGGCTTTCTTCTTCAATTCCCATAATGACCTGTTCGAGGAGATCGCCAAGTTCCGGGCCGCCCGTAGATTATGGGCCACGATCATGAAAGAGCGCTTCAATGCCCGGAACCCGAAATCCCTCATGTTACGATTCCATACCCAGACAGCAGGCTGTTCTCTGACCGCACAGCAGCCGGAGAACAACATCATCAGGGTGACCATCCAGGCCCTTGCAGCGGTGCTGGGGGGTACCCAGTCCCTGCACACGAATTCCATGGATGAAGCCTATGCCCTCCCAACGGAAAAGGCAGTCCGGATCGCCCTGCGAACCCAGCAGGTGATTGCCCATGAGAGCGGTGTCACCAACACCATAGACCCCCTTGCCGGCTCCTATTTCGTAGAATCCCTCACCAGCAGGATCGAGAAAGAAGCCCGGGAATATATTGAGAAGATCGATGAGATGGGCGGGATCCTCACAGGTATCGAGAAGGGATTCGTCCAGCGGGAGATCACACAGAGCGCGTACGATCATCAGCGAGGGGTGGAAAAGAAGGAGAAAATCGTGGTTGGGGTGAACAAGTTCTGTGAGAGTGAGGATTCGAACATCACTACCCTGAAGATATCGCCGGAGGTGGAAGAGCTCCAGAAACAGCGGCTGAACCAACTGAAAGAGGAACGAAACGCCGAGAAAGTAGAACAGACATTGAACGAACTGCGAAGGGTGGCGGAAGGGGATGGCAATCTCGTCCCTGCGGTCCTCGAGGCAGTTAAAAGCTATGCGACCCTTGGGGAGATCTGCGATGTCCTCAGGGAGATATTCGGAGAATACCGGGCTGTTCAGATGTTTTAATTTGGATTTCGGAATGATGAAATGAATGTGATGGAATCAGGACATCAGGATGATAAAATGAAAAAGGAATGAAGCAGGACATCGGGATGATAAAATGAAAAAGGAATGAAGCAGGACATCGGGATGATAAAATGAAAAAGGAATGAGGCAGGACATTGGGATGATAAAATGAAAGAGGATTGCAGTGACGATGGGATAGAGGACAAACCAAAGGGGATGAGGAATCTCCTTTCAGACCATTCGATCAACGGGATTGACCATATCGGTATTGCTGTGAGCAGTCTGGATGAGGGAGTAAACCACTATGGAGAGACCCTCGGACTTGAGTTCGAGGGGTGTGAGGAGATAGCCGAGCAAAAGGTCAACGTTGCAAAGTTCCTGATCGGTGGTGTGGAGATCGAACTTCTGCAGTCAACTGATCCGGAGGGGCCCATCGCAAAGTTCATCGAAAAAAGAGGAGAAGGGATACACCACATTGCCTTCGAAGTCGATAATATCGAGGGATGTCTGAATGAGCTTAAAACCAAAGGGGTAGCCCTGATCGATGAGGAGGCAAGGATCGGGGCGGGAGGTTCCCGGATAGCCTTTCTGCACCCAAAGGATATGCACGGGGTACTGATGGAATTGGTGGAAAGACCATGACATGGGAAGTAAATAGGATGGGAAATTGATGATGATAACTACAATAATGACGAATACGGGCAGGGCGGTGATCCTTTGACCATGGATGAAAAGATATCGGAGCTCAGGGAAAAGAGAAAGGAAGCGCAGTTGGGGGGTGGTGAAACCCGAATTCGCCGACAGCACGGAAAAGGTAAGCTGACTGCCAGGGAACGAATAGATCTACTGATGGACACGGACAGTTTCACTGAAATGGACACTTTTGCACGCCACCATTGTGTAGATTTCGGAATGGAGGAAAAGCGCCCCCTGGGCGATGGGGTGGTCACCGGATATGGAAGGATCGATGGTCGACTGGTCTACGTGTTCTCCCAGGATTTCACTGTCTTCGGAGGGTCATTGGGATGGAAGTTCGCAGAAAAGGTATGCAAGGTCATGGACCAAGCCATGAAGAACGGGGCACCCCTCATCGGTCTGAATGATTCAGGCGGGGCACGGATTCAGGAAGGGGTGGTCTCCCTGGGCGGGTACGCGGAGATATTCTTCCGGAACGTCATGGCATCAGGGGTAATCCCTCAGATATCAGCGGTCATGGGACCATGCGCCGGGGGTGCTGTCTACTCACCTGCGATGACCGACTTCATCTTCATGGTAAAGGGAACGAGCCATATGTTCATCACCGGTCCGGATGTGATAAAAACCGTAACCGGGGAAAAGGTCAGTTTCGAACAACTGGGGGGGGCCATGAGCCACAACAAGAAGAGTGGGGTCGCTCATTTTGCGGCCGAGGATGAGGAGCAGTGCATCGAATACATCAAGACCCTTCTTTCATTTCTTCCCTCAAATAATATGGAGGACCCTCCCAGGATCGAAACAGGGGATGACCCGAAAAGGGTGAATAGGGAGCTTCAGTCAATCCTTCCGGATGAGTCGGATAAACCCTATGACATGCGGGAGATCATCCAGCATGTGGTGGACAATGGTGAATTCCTGGAAATTCATGAGCACTGGGCCAGGAACATGGTCATCGGTCTGGCACGACTGGACGGATACCCCGTCGGAATCGTCGGAAACCAGCCAAAGTACCTGGCAGGAACCCTGGATATCGATGCCTCGATCAAGGGTGCAAGATTCGTTCGATTCTGTGATTCCTTCAACATTCCCCTCCTGACATTCGTCGACGTACCCGGTTTCTTACCCGGCACCCAGCAGGAATACGGGGGTATCATACGGAACGGTGCGAAATTGCTGTATGCATACTGTGAGGCAAATGTTCCAAAGATCACCGTGATCACGAGAAAGGCCTATGGGGGGGCATATGATGTTATGTGTTCGAAGCATATCCGGGCGGATATCAATCTTGCCTGGCCCTCGGCAGAGCTTGCGGTCATGGGACCGGACGGAGCGGTGAACATCATCTTCAGAAAAGAGATCCAGGCCGCAGACGAGCCGGATGAGAAGGCAAAGGAACTGGTAACCAGCTATCGTGAAAAGTTTGCCAACCCTTACATTGCCGCGGAGATGGGGTATATCGATGATATCATCGAACCCAAGGAAACCAGGGCCCGGGTGATCAACGGCCTTCACACATTGCTCGATAAGAGAGAAACAAGACCTGCCAAGAAACATGGAAATATTCCCTTATGATTTCGATTTTATAACGTGATGATTACCATGATTACCTTGTGAGTGTCTCATGATAACGTAATATTCGTCTTGAGAAAATGATTGCCATGCGAAAATGAGTACCATGTGATATACATGTTCGAGAAAGTACTGGTAGCCAACAGAGGTGAGATAGCGCTCCGGGTCATGAGAACCTGCAGTGAAATGGGAGTGCCAACAGTTGCGATCTATTCGGATGCGGACCTGGATGCATTGCACACGAAGTATGCCGAGGAATCCTATAATGTGGGCGAAGGACCATCATTGAAAAGCTATCTCAATGCTGACAGGATCATTGAAATTGCCAAAGAATCGGGAGCAGAGGCCATTCATCCCGGCTACGGGTTCCTTGCTGAGAACTCGGAGTTTGCTGCCAAATGTAAAAACATTGGCATCATATTCATCGGACCGGATCATCATGCCATGAAAAATGTTGGAGATAAACTATCCTCCAGAAAGCTGGTAAAAAATCTGGGGATACCGGTGACACCGGGGAGCGATGAAGCGGTTGATGATGATAATGCACTGGAGATCGCACAGGAGATCGGTTTCCCTGTGATAATGAAATCCTCCGGAGGTGGTGGTGGAAAAGGCATGGGTGTGGTGGAGAAAAAAGGGGAACTGCTGAACAAACTGGAGATAGCGCGATCCTCAGCACTTTCCGCTTTTGGTGATCCGAATATATTCCTTGAGAAATACCTACACAGACCCCGCCACATCGAGTTCCAGATCCTGGCAGATACCCATGGGAACATCATACATCTTGGGGAACGGGAGTGCTCCATCCAAAGGAGATTCCAGAAGCTGATCGAAGAGGCGCCCAGTATTGTGGTGAATGAAAAGATACGAGAAGAGATCGGGGAGCGGGCTGTTGAGATCGCCAGAACAGCTAATTATACCAGTGCGGGGACCATCGAGTTCCTCTTCACGGAAAATGAGTTCTATTTCAATGAGGTGAACGCCCGGCTGCAGGTCGAACACCCCATCACCGAGATGATCACCTCCACGGACCTGGTGAAACAGCAGTTGCGTGTTGCGGCAGGAGAGGAACTGGAACATTCTCAGAAGGACATTCACTATAAGGGCTGGGCCATGGAATGCCGGATCAACGCCGAGGACCCCTACAATAATTTCCTGCCTTCGGCGGGATTCCTGAGCTATTACGAGCCACCGGGTTCCATAGGAGTACGGATTGATTCCGGTGTCGTGGCAGGTACCCAGATCCCCACGTTCTACGATCCGCTCTTCGCCAAGATCATTACCTGGTCAGGTACCCGGGAACGGGTGGTGGAACGGATGATTCGGGCATTGAAAGAAACGACAATCGAGGGGATTCAGACGAACATTCCCTTCCATCTTGCCGTGCTGGAGACCAAAGCCTACAGGGAAGGAGATATCGACACCCTCTTCATTAAAAGAAACAGGATCATCGAAAAGATGCGAAAGGAAGGGGAAGTGAGAACGAACGAAATGACGCGAAAAGCCGCTGCGGTGGCTGCTGCTTTTGCCCTGTCGAAGGAAGGGATTCGGAATCATGTCCGGACAGAAGCCCAGGGAACGGAATCTCAATCTATCAGTAAATGGAAGATAGCCGCACGATATGAACAGTTATCAGGAATACACAAAAAAGGGGCAGGGGGGATAAAGAGATGAGATTCGATCTACTGTTTGACGGACACACCAAGAACGTTGAGGTAGGGGTAGGGAAGGGAGTAACTGTCCGGCTGGATGGGAAAGTCTTTCAGGGTGAGGTTACCCATGACGATGAAGGGACGAACGTTCGTTTCGACGACCAAACAATCCGGGTGAGGTTCGATGGATCACACGTTTGGATCAATGGTGAAAGGCACAGGCTCGAAGTCAGGAATGTGAGACGGGTCCAGTCATCCTTATTCTATTCAAAGGATCGGCGTTCCCAGGGATCAGCACGCGGAACTGCAGGGATAGCTAATACCGCCGGAATGTCATCCCCTGAGGAGGAGATCATCCATTCCCCACTCCCCGGCAGTGTGATATCCATCAAGGTAAAAGTGGGAGACCATGTGAAAGACGGTTCAACGATCCTGGTCTTAGAGGCAATGAAGATGCAGAATGAAATTCTCTCACACCGCGATGGAATTGTCCGCGAGATCAGAGTAGCGGAGGGGGAGCTTGTGGAATCCGGGAATATCCTGGTAGTTATTGGAAATTGATTGCTGATTTTCGCGATACAATAACGAGCACACAGATGATACGGATAATGCAGATTGACGCGGATTTATTACTGCGCTGAGGTTATATACCCGGATTGTTTGTTTATCAAAGATTTCACAAATCATTGTCTCCTTGCATTCCTCCCCCCACCCCCTCCCCCCCCACTAAGAAGAAAAAATACAAAACTATAAATAAATTGGATGGGACAACAGAATCCATGCAAAAAGTCAAAATGAGTGAACTGGAGTTAAAGCAGAAGATTATAGTTCGGTTGGCGAAACACTGGACACTGATAATGGCACTAGTCTCGGTTTTCTGGATCTCCATGTTGATCGACGATTATTACAATCAGGTGGAAACCCATGAAGAGATGAAGGAGGATAAGGCGTGGCTGGAGAAGCAGGGTCTTGACGCGGAGTTCATGGATGAATACATCGATAACCAGGGGAATCGGGTGGAGAAAACGCGTGTTCAGAACTCGATACTCATTATCCTACATACCATCGGTATTCCGATCTTCGTGTATTTTTGGCTCAAGAAGTTCAGGCACCAGAAAATTATCATAACCGAAGACGAAGGCCGCTTCAAGTTTGAAATCATAGATCCCCCGGAAGAATGACCACATGTTTTATCGTAATCGCCTCTCTAATTACATTCCTTTGACCGAATCCATGAGTTCTTTTCCATGCAGTAATTCTTTTCTTTTTTTTATAATATTGAGCGATACTTTCTGTTGGTCGATGGAAGCCGCCATTTCCGGGGCCAGGATGAGTTTCCTCATGGCACCTACACAATCCGGGAATCTTTCATCAAGGTTTTTTTCCCATCGTAATTGTTCCTCAACAGTGTAAAAAACTTTGAACAATAACAGATTATATCTTCTTATGTTTGCCTCGAAAGCCATAGGAATACTTTTGTCCGATTTGATAGCATTTATTATTTTTTCCCATGACTTTTTTATCTCCATTAAGGCATACACCAAGATGTAGTTATGGGGTACGAAAAAATTTGGAAATCTGCACACAGGCGTTGTAATAACCTTCTCCTTGAGGAGTGCTTGGATACGACGTTCAATTGTTATTCTGTGAACATTCAAATTCTGTGAAAGCATGTTCTCATTTGTACGTATGCACTTACCTAACATCAGTTGTTTTATGATTTTATAGTTTAAATTATTCATTTTTAAACCATTAAGTTTAAGATCCTTGTTTTCTTGCATTTTTTTCTCGATTAAATAAACCGGAGAAAATGGTTGGTACTTAATCATATGCTTTGTAC